>CAJYRU010000137.1 GCA_913777295.1 uncultured Sphingomonas sp.
GCCAGCGTGTTGAACGCGCGCGGCATCCGGGCGCGGATGTCGGTCAGGCGGTTCTGGACCAGCGCCATGATCTGCGCCCGTCCGGCATCGTCATTGGGAAAGGTATAGCGCGGGTCCTTGCCCAGCGCGGTCATCCGTTCGCCCACGCTCCCCTTGGTATAGCCGATCGACTTCAGGATCACGTCCATCTGCGCCTGGAGCGCGGCCAGTTCTTCCTTGCCGCGCGCATGGACCTCGTCCGGGGTCATGGTCGTGGTGGTCGACGCACGCAGGCCCCATGCATACCATTTGTCGCCATCGGGCCGTGCCCACATGCCCGCATCGGATTTCGCACGTGCCCGGTCGGCGCGGATCGCCGCCAGCTGTCGCTCCAGCGCCGGCTTCACCCGGTCGCGCGCGATCGCGGTGGCCTTTGCGGACCAGTCGCCCGGAATGGCCTTCGTCCGGCGCGACAGCGACGTCACGATGTCCCATCCGGCCGGGTCGCCCGATACCGACTGCTCCAGCTGCCGGATCGTCTTGTCGAGCAGGAAGTCGGGCGGGACCACGCCCATCGCCGATGCGGCGCGCACCCGCTGCGTCTCGCCGTCCAGCTGCGTTGCATAGCTGTCCAGTCGCGCCAGATAGGCGTCGGCATCGGCGCGGGTGGCGATGCTGTGATCGCTGTCGAGGAAGCGCGGCACGTCGAGATAGGCGCCGACATTCTGGATCACGACATAGGGCGTGTTGCGCCACCCACCGACCGCCACGTCACCATAGGGGAGGGCAAATCCGTCGAGCGCGGTTTCGAACGCGGTCCTGACGACGTCGATGTCGGTACGCGTCGCGGGCGATAGCGGCGCGGTATCGATCCGCTTGAGCGTGGCGACATGGGTCCGCAAATGGTCGGCGACGAGCCGCTGCCCCGCGGCCGACCGATCGCCCAGGCGCGACTTCAACGCAGCCCGCGCGCCGGTATCGATGCCGAGGCCGCTGGCCGTCTCCGGCGAATCGAGCAGCATCGCATCGGCGATCCGGGACAAGGTAGCCTCCGCCGCCTTGTCGGCCGGGGCGGTCGCACCTTGCGCATGAGCCGGCAGGGCGGCGGTCAGGGACGATGCGGCGGCACCGGCGATCCATTCGCGGCGGGTGATTTCCATGGGGACATCCTTGGCAGGGCAATTTCGCCCGTGTGTCCCGCGCCGCGCGCCCGGCGTCAATCGTCGCAGGCGACCTGCAGCACCGCGCCCGATACGCCGACGATCCGGACACGGGTGCCGGCAGGCAGGTCGGGGCCGCGCGCAATCCATTCGCTGTCGCCGACACGCACCCGCCCGCTGCCGCCCATGATAGGCTCGACCACAACTACCGTCTGCCCGATCAGCCGCGCGCCGCGATCGTTCAGCAGCGGATCGTCGCTGTCGATCGGGTAATCGGTGTACCAGCGCCGCCCGACCAGCACCGTCACCACGCTCCACGCCCCGAACACCGCCAGCTCGGCCGGTAGCGTCAGCGCGGGGAACAGCAGCGACAGCAGCCCGGTAATCCCCGCCGCAAGGGCGATGAACACCAGGAACACGCCCGGCACCGCCAGCTCGGCCACGCCCAGCGCGACCGCCAGCAACAGCCAGGCATAGCCGCTGTCGATCATCGCGCCGGCGGTTCGAACGGTCCGACCGGGCGTTCGCGCGGCGGCTGGGCGGGCGTGGGAGCAGGGGCCTTGCTCTCGCCCAGCGCTTCCTTAGCCAGCTGGCCGATGCCGCCCAGCGTGCCGATCAGCTGCGTTGCCTCCACGGGGAACAGGATCGTCTTGGCGTTGGGGCTGGTCGCGAATTTGCCGACCGCCTCGACATATTTCTGCGCGATGAAATAGTTGATCGCCTGCGTGCCGCCAGCCTCGATCGCGTCGCTGACGACCTGCGTCGCCTTCGCTTCCGCCTCCGCCGCACGCTCGCGTGCCTCCGAATCGCGGAACGCCGATTCGCGGCGTCCTTCGGCCTCGAGGATGCGGGCCTGTTTCTGCCCCTCGGCGCGCAGGATTTCGGAAGCACGTGTGCCCTCTGCTTCGAGGATGTTGGCGCGCTTCTCCCGCTCGGCCTTCATCTGGCGGCCCATCGCATTGACGATGTCGGCGGGCGGGCGGATGTCCTTGATCTCGACGCGGGTGATCTTCACGCCCCACGGATTGGTGGCGTGATCGACCACGCCTAGCAGCCGGGCATTGATCTCGTCGCGCTTCGACAGGGTTTCGTCGAGGTCCATCGACCCCATCACCGTGCGCAGGTTGGTGGTCGTGATCTGCTGGAGCGCGACATACAGGTCGGACACCTCATAGGCCGCCTTGGCCGGGTCCAGAACTTGGAAGAAGACGACGCCGTCCGTTGATACCATCGCATTGTCGCGGGTGATGATCTCCTGCCCAGGAATGTCGATCACCTGCTCCATCATGTTTACCTTGCGGCCGACACGATAGAAGAAGGCGGGGTAGAAGTTGAACCCGGGCTTCGCGACCGCCGTGAACCGCCCGAAATGCTCGATGGTATATTGGTGCCCCTGCGTCACGATCTTTACGCTGGCGAACAGGTACAGCACGACCATCAACACGATCGCCGCAATCAGGCCCAAGAGCATCGGTCGTCCCCCGCTTGTGTTTTGTCCGACGCTGTCTAGCATGACCGTGTCATGGAACCAGCGATAACCCTTGCACCGCGCAGCGTTTTGTTCGTGCCCGCGATCCGGCACAGCATGGTCGCGAAGGCGGCGGGGCTGGCAGCGGACCTGATCGTCCTAGACCTGGAGGATTCGGTCCGGGCCGAGGACAAGGGGGCGGCGCGCGATGCGTTGCCGGTGTCGCTGGAACTGCTCCACGGGCGCTGTGCCGCCGTGCGCATCAATGCCCCCGACACGTCTTATTTCGCCGACGACGTCGCCGCGATCGGCGCGCTCGGGGTCGCGTTGATCGTGGTGCCGAAGGTGCAGTCGCCGGCGGAGCTGGCGTCGCTTGCCGGCTTTCCTGTGCTGGCGATGATCGAAACGCCGGCTGGCGTGCTGGCCGCGGCGCCGATCGCAGCGACGGCGGGCGTCGTCGGGTTGATGGTCGGCACCAACGATCTCGCCGCATCGCTGCGTCTGCCACCGGATGCGGGGCGAGGCCCGCTGTCCCACGCGTTGCAGGCGATCGTCCTTGCCGCACGCGCGGCGGGCGGCTGGGCGATCGACGGTGTGTTCAATGCGTTGAACGATCCGGACGGGTTGGCGCGCGAATGCGGCGAAGGGCGCCGGACGGGGTTCGACGGCAAGTCGCTGATCCATCCCGATCAGATCGCCATCGCCAACGCCGCCTTTTCGCCCAGTGCGGGCGAACTCGACGAAGCGGCCGCGATCATCGCGGCGGCAAAGGGCGGCGCGGAACGGTTCCGGGACCGGATGATCGAGGACATGCATGTCGAAACGGCCCGCCGGATGCTGCAACGCGCGCCTTGACGCTTGCCCGTAACGGTTCGGGTCGATAGTGGGGCGCATGACGCTCCGCCCGATCCTCGGACTCGCCGCCCTGCTCTGCAGCACGACTCCGGTGCTTGCCCAGTTGATCACGCCGCAGATGCTGCGCGACCATGTCGCCGTCCTCGCCAGTGACGCCTATGAAGGCCGCGAACCCGGCACCGCCGGCGGCGAACGTGCCGAGGCCTATGTGCTGCAGGCTTTTGCCGATGCCGGCCTGAAGTCCGGCGCCCCCGACGGGCGCTGGCGGCAGGAAGTGGCGATGGCCGACCACCGTGCCGGAACGGTCAGCGCCACCGTGCGACAGGGGTCGCGCACCATCCCGCTCACCGCCGAACAGATTGCTGGTCTGGGCCTGTCGCCGACCACCACGATTCGGGGGGCGCCGCTGGTCTTTGTCGGCCGGGGTGCGCCCGACCAGATGAAGGGCACGAAGCTGACCGGCGCGGTCGCGGTCGTGATGGGCGGGACGACGCCGGACGCGCCGCAGGTGCCGACGGCCGACCGCAACGCCGCGCTGCTGGCGGCAGGCGCTGTCGGCGTGCTGCTGATTGCGCCGCCCAAGGCACCGTGGACCGATGTGGCGCACAGCTTTTCCAGCGCGACCATCGCCGGCACACCGGCGCGCCCAGATTTCAGCGGCGTCGTTCCGGCCAGCATGGCCGAAACCCTCTTCGGCCGGTCCGCCGCCGATCTGCGCAAGGCGGCGATCGCGCCCGACTTCCGCCCGTTCCGGGGCAAGGCGGTGATCGACATCGCCGCCACCGGCACCACCCGCCGCTACACCACCGCCAACATCGTCGGTATGATCCCCGGCACGTCGAAGCCGGGCGAGGCCGTCATGCTGTCGGCGCATTGGGACCATATCGGCATCTGCCGCCCCGAAGGCGTGGCCGACCGGATCTGCAACGGCGCGGCCGACAATGCCAGCGGCACCGCGATCCTGATCGAAGTGGCGAAGGTTCTGGCGAAGGGACCCCGTCCGGCACGCAGCATCTATTTCGTCGCGACGACGTCCGAGGAAAAGGGCCTGCTCGGCGCCGACGCCTATGCCGCCGCAGTTGCTGAAACCCCGCTGAAGATCGTCGCGAACCTCAATATCGATACCGCCGCGATCGTGCCGACCGGTATGCCGGTCGCGATGGTCGGGCGCGGCAATTATCCGAAGATCGACGCGATCGTCGACGAAACCGCCCGCGCGATCGGCCGCAAGGTCGATACCGATACCGAAGCGAACATCATGGTGCAGCGCCAGGACGGCTGGGCGTTCGGCAAGCGCGGCATACCCGCCGTCATGGCGACCGGTTCGGTCAGCGACATGAAGCGGCTGTTCGCCTATCTCGACGGGCCGTACCACAAGCCCGATGACGACCTCGCGCATATCGACCTGTCGGGTGCCGCCGAGGATGCCGACCTGCACGTCGCGCTCGCCCGTGCGCTTGCCGACCCCGCCCGCTACCCCGCCAACTGATACGAGACGACGCCTCCCATGGATATTACCCTCGGCCTGACCTTCGACGACGTGCTGCTGGTTCCGCAGGAATCGGACGTGCTGCCCAGCCAGGCCGACCCGCGCACCCGCGTCGCCCGCAACCTGGCGCTGAACATCCCGTTCCTGTCGTCGGCGATGGACACGGTCACCGAAGCGGACATGGCGATCGTCATGGCACAGCTGGGCGGGATCGGCGTCCTCCACCGCAACCTGACCATCGAGGAACAATGCGCCGCCGTCCGCGCGGTCAAGCGCTTCGAAAGCGGTATGGTCGTCAACCCGATCACCATTACCGCCGATGCGCCGCTGTCGGCCGCCCGCGCGCTGATGGAACGCCACCGGATCAGCGGCATCCCGGTGGTCGAGGCATCGGGCAAGCTGGCCGGTATTCTGACCAACCGCGACGTACGCTTCGCCGAAAACCCGAACCAGCCCGTCGCCGAGCTGATGACGCACGAAAATCTCGCGACGGTCCGCATCGGCGTGTCGCAGGAGGAGGCACGCCGCCAGCTGCATCAGCGTCGCATCGAAAAGCTGCTGGTGGTGGACGCCGCCTATCACTGCGTCGGCCTCATTACCGTCAAGGACATCGAAAAGGCGGTGACCTATCCCAACGCGACGAAGGATGGCGCCGGCCGCCTGTGCGTTGCCGCCGCCACCACCGTCGGCGACAAGGGCTATGAGCGGACCGAGGCGCTGATCGACGCCGAATGCGACCTGATCGTCATCGATACCGCGCACGGCCATAACCGCCAGGTCGCCGAAGCGGTCAAGCGAGTGAAGGCGATCGCCCCGCACGTACAGGTCATCGCCGGCAACGTGGCGACCGGCGACGCCACCCGCGCGCTGATCGATGCAGGCGCCGACGGCATCAAGGTCGGCATCGGCCCCGGCTCGATCTGCACCACCCGCGTCGTCGCCGGCGTCGGCGTGCCGCAGCTGACCGCCGTCATGGACGCGGCAAAGGCCGCCGCCGGAACCGGCGTGCCGGTGATTGCCGACGGCGGCATCCGCACGTCGGGCGACGTTGCAAAGGCGCTGGCCGCCGGCGCTTCGGCGGTGATGATCGGATCGCTGCTGGCCGGCACCGAGGAAGCACCGGGCGAAACCTTCCTGTATCAGGGGCGCGCGTACAAGAGCTATCGCGGCATGGGGTCGGTGGGTGCCATGGCCAAGGGGTCGGCCGATCGCTATTTCCAGCAGGACATCAAGGACCAGCTGAAGCTCGTCCCCGAAGGGATCGAGGGGCAGGTCGCGTTCAAGGGGCCGGCGAAGGACGTGATCCACCAGCTGGTCGGCGGCGTGAAGGCGGCGATGGGCTATACGGGGTCGAACACCATCACCGACCTGCAGGAGCGCGCGCGCTTTGTCCGGATCACCAATGCCGGCCTGCGCGAAAGCCATGTCCACGACGTGACGATCACGCGCGAAGCCCCGAACTACCCGACGCGCTGACGTTCGACAGCGCGCCCGCAGGCCGATGCCCGCGTCCTAGGTTGCACCGGCGGGCGCGGTTTCGTCCGGGACAAAGCGTCCGGCCGGTACGTGACCGCGCTTCGTATCCGGCTGGATTGATATAGGTTATGTTGCTAGCGTCCGGCATGGAATTTCAGGACCTTCCCGCATGAATCCGGCAGCGCGTACCCAGGCGGCGATCGATCTTGTCGATGCGATCATCGAAGCGGCACGTGGCGGCGGCGCGGCGGCGGATCAGGTGGCGAAGCGCTTCTTCGCGGCACGACGCTACGCCGGGTCAAAGGACCGCCGCGCGATCCGCACGCTGGCCTATGACGCCGTTCGCCGCTTTGGTGCGATCCCGGTATCAGCGCGCGCCGCGATCGTGGCGATCGCCGATGGCGATCCTGGTCTGGCGGCGACCTTCGACGGATCGTCCTACGGCCCGCAGCCGATCGCCGATGACGAACCGCGCGCCGAACCGGGCTATGCCCCGGGATGGCTCGTCGATGCGTTTCGTGCGTCCGGACTGAGAGATGGCGATCTGGCCGCCCTGCTGGAGCGCGCACCACTCGACATCCGGGTCAACCGCCTGCGTGTCGATCGCGATGCGGTGCTGGCCGAACTGGGCGGGGAGCCGGCCCGCGACCTGCCCGACGCGATCCGCCTGCCGGCCGAGACCCCGCTCGGTCACGACGACGCGTTGCGCGATGGTCGGGCCGAGGTACAGGATTTCGGCAGTCAGATCGTCTCGCTCGCCGTCGGTGCGACCCCGGATGGCTTTGCGATCGACCTGTGCGCAGGCGGCGGGGGCAAGACCCTGGCCATCGCCGCGCAGATGGCGGGGCGGGGCCGGATCCTCGCAACCGATACCGACCGGCCGCGCCTGTCGCGCCTTGCACCGCGCGCGGAGCGTGCCGGCGTCACCATCGCCGAGCCGCGGCTGCTCGATCCGGGCAAGGAGGCGGCGATGCTGGCCGACGTCGCCGGACAGGCCGACTGGGTGATGGTCGACGCCCCCTGTTCCGGCACCGGCACGTGGCGCCGAAATCCCGAGGCCCGCTGGCGGCTGACGCCCGACCGGCTCGACCGTGTCGTGGCGACGCAGGCGCGGCTGCTCGATGTCGCCGCCGACCTTCCCTCCGCGAGCGGTACGATCACCTATGTCGTCTGCTCGCTGCTCGATGCGGAAGGCGCGGGGCAGGTCGATGCGTTTCTGGCGCGTCACCCCGATTGGCGCGCGCTGCCGCTTGCATTGCCGCGCGGCCGCGTCCACGGTCACGGAATGCGCCTGACCCCGGCATCCGATTCCACCGACGGCTTCTTCGTCGCACGGCTCGGCCGGGCCTGAGGGTGCCAGTCGCTCGGTCGGAGATGTTGATGCGGTTCACCTCGGTTTCGGTCGCGGGCGCCCTTGCGCTGGTCTGCGTTTCGGCCTCGCTCAGCGGTCAGCGTCCCGATAATCAGGTCGACCCGCGCTCGATGGCACTGCTGCAGCAGGGGCGCGCGGCGCAGGCCGCCGGCGATACCGGCGGCGCGACCGGCCTGATCGAAAGCGCGCTGGTGATCGATCCGCGCAACCGCGCGGCCTATATCGCCTTGGCCGACATTGCGCGGGTGCAGGGACTGCCCGGCAAATCGATCCGCCTGTACCGCGAGGCACTGAGCCTCGAGCCGAACGATGTCGCCGCGCTGAAGGGCGAAGGCGAGGCGCTGGTGCAGAAGGGCGCCGTCACTCGCGCGCGCGACACGCTGGCCAAGCTGAAGACGGTCTGCGGCGCGACCTGCCCGGCGGCCAACGAACTTGCCGCCGTGATCGCAAAAGGCCCGCCGGTCACCGCAACCGCCCAGCAAACGCCGCCGGTCGTTCCGGGCGCACCCGAGCCTGCAACGCCGCAATAGGCGCTGGTTTGGAGGAACCATAGGTCCGCGCGAACCCATGTTTCCTAAACCGATAACGCTCGCGCCAGCGTCACGAACTCGGCGACCGACACCGTCTCCGCCCGCCGCGTGACGTCGATCCCAACTGCTTCCGCTGCCTCGATCGCGCCTGGCACCGCCTTCAGGCTCTGACGCAGCATCTTGCGCCGCTGCCCGAATGCCGCCGCCGTCAGCCGCTCGAGTATTTTCAGCGCAACGCCGTCAGCCGCATTGGTCGGGACGACATGGACCACGGCCGACATGACCTTGGGCGGCGGAGTGAAGGCGCTGCGATGGACCGGCATCGCGATCCGCGCCGTGCTGCGCCACTGCGCCAGCACGGCCAGCCGACCATAGGCGTCGTCATTGGCATTCGCGACGATCCGATCGGCGACCTCGCGCTGGAACATCAGCGTCAGGCTTTGCCACCACGGCCGCCACTCGCTCGACAGCCAGCCGACGAACAGCGCGGTCCCGACATTGTACGGCAGGTTCGACGCGATATGCGGCCGCCCCTCGAACAACGCGGGGGCATCGACCTCCAGCGCGTCGCCCTCGATCACCCGCAATCGTCCGGGAAAGGCGGCGCCCAGTTCCTCCAGCGCGGGGATGCAGCGATGGTCGCGCTCGATCGCGGTGACCTTCGCTCCCGCCAGCAGCAACGCGCGGGTCAGGCCGCCCGGACCGGGTCCTACCTCCAGCACTTCCTGGTCGTGCAGGTCTCCCGGCACCCGCGCGATGCGGTCCAGCAACTGCTGATCGAACAGGAAATTCTGCCCCAGCGCCTTGTTCGCCGACAGGCCATGGCGCTGGATGACGTCGCGCAGCGGTGGCAGCGGGGTCAGCGGTGCGACGGTCATGCGGCGGCGGCGCGGCGGGCGGCGGCGGCGCCGGCCATGCGGATCGCGGCGATCATGGCGCCGGGTTCGGCAACATTTTCACCGGCGATGTCGAACGCCGTCCCGTGATCGGGCGAGGTGCGAACGATCGGCAGGCCCAGCGTGATGTTGACGCCATCGTCGAAATGCAGCGTCTTGATCGGGATCAGCGCCTGGTCGTGATAGGCACATAGCGCCGCATCATATTTCGTGCGTGCGCGCGGGTGGAACATGGTGTCGGCGGCGAGCGGCCCGACGATGTCGATGCCCTCCGCCTGCAGTTGCGCGACCGCCGGTTGCATCACCTCGATCTCCTCGCGCCCGATCGCGCCGCTTTCCCCTGCATGGGGGTTAAGCCCGGCCAGCGCCAGCCGGGGCGCTTCGATGCCAAAATCGCGCACCAGCCCGCGTGCGGTCGCCCGCGCACGCGCGATGATCAGATCGACGGTCAGCGTAGCCGGCACTGCGGACAGCGGTTCGTGGATGGTGATCGGGACCACGCGCAGCGTCGGTCCGGCGAGCATCATCACGGCATTCTCGCGCGAAACGCCGCAATGTTCGGCGACGAATTCGGTCTGCCCCGGATAGTTGAAGCCGATGCGGTAGAGTTCAGCCTTGGAAATCGGCGCCGTGACCAGCCCCGATGCAGCATCCGATCGTGCCAGCCCCGCCGCCAGTTCCAGCGACTGGAGCGCGCAGCGCGCCCCGCCCATGTCCGGACGGCCCGGCAGGATCGCATCGCCGTCGACCACTGATACCACCGGCAGCGCCCGGGCAAAGATGCCCGGCGCATCGCGCGGATCGTCGATCCGTTCGACCGGCCCGGTCCATATCTGCGAAATGGCCCGCAGGTCGCCGACCGCGAAGAAGCAGGGAAGCGATTCGCTTTCGCGGCGCTCCCATGCCTTTGCAATCACCTCCGGGCCGATGCCGGCCGGGTCGCCCATCGAGATGGCGAGCGGAGCGACGGTTCGCATCGCACCCGTCCCCTTAACGATATTCGATCACCGCATCGCGCCGCAGATCGCGCATCATGCGCTGGGCGCGCAGGTTCACGCGCTCCTGCTCGAGGCCCGCCTGGATCTGTGCGGCGGTCGGAATGCCGGCGCTGCGCGGATCCTCGCGACCGCACAGGACCAGCACGCGGACGCCGTCCTTCGGCGAACCGAAGGGCGGGGTCGCCTGTCCGACGTTCAGCTTCACGATGATGTCCTGCAGGGCCGGCGGCAGGCTGCGCAGCACGACCGCGTCATTGTCCACGACCTCGGCCTTCTGCGCCTGCGCGATCTTGGTCGCATCGCCGCAACCGCGAATGCCCTGCGTCGCTTCGGTAAAGGCCGCGACCTTGGCGCTGGCCTGTGCCTCGGTCGTTCCGGCGGGGAAGGGGAGGAACAGCTGGCGCAGCGCCAGCTTCGCGTCACGCGGATCGGCCATCAGCACCTGGCGCTTGTCGGCCAGATACAGGATCGAATAGCCGCCCGGCACCTCGATCGGCCCGGCGATCTGGCCGACCTGCATCTGGGTCGCGGCACGCTGCAGCGCGTCCG
>CAJYRU010000138.1 GCA_913777295.1 uncultured Sphingomonas sp.
CCTTCAGCGCGTCCCCGGTGTCGACCTGGTGCCCCGAAACCCGGATGTCCATGTAATCCTCCGTCATTGTGAAATCGTGAGAGCCGCTCAAAGCGGGTGTTGTCAACGCCTCAGGTCGGCGACTGGCCCCATAACGGGTCCTTCAACGTGCCGACGAACGCGGCGTGGACGGCGAGTTCGGCCTCGCTGGCCGAAAAGTGGCGCGGCGGGCGGACGCGCGACGGGGCGACGACCTCCACCGTATCGGCAACCTCCATCGGTGCGGTGTCCAGCCCGAAGCCGATCTGGCGACCGCCCATCAATTCGACATAGACCTGCGACAGCAGCTGCGCGTCGAGCAGCGCGCCGTGCAATACGCGGCGGCTGCGGTCGATGCCGAAGCGGACGCACAGCGCATCCAACGTATGCTTGGCGCCGGGATGGCGGCTGCGTGCAATCGCCAGCGTGTCGACCATGCGCGTCAGGCTGATCGGGTCACGCTTCGCCGCGCCCAGTTCGCCGTTCAGGAAGCCGAAGTCGAAAGTGGCGTTGTGTGCGACCAGCGGGCTGTCGCCGAGGAAGTCGAGCAGCTCGTCGATCGCGGTGTGGAAGGCCGGCTTGTCGGACAGGAAGGCGTCGGACAGGCCGTGGACCGCCTCCGCTTCCTTCGGCATCGGGCGGCCGGGATTGAAATAGCGGTGAAAGGTGGCGCCGGTTTCGACCCGGTTCACCAGCTCGACACAACCGATTTCGACCAGCCGGTCGCCTTCTGAAAATTTGAAGCCGGTGGTTTCGGTATCGAACACGATTTCACGCATTCCCACCTTATCCGCCTTCGCGTGGCCCCATGCAAGCGACCAGCGCGGCGACCTGCGCCTGGGTCGCGGCGAGTGTCGTGTCGGTGTGGATAAGATGCCGCGCGCGCGTCCTTTTCTCAGAATCCGGCAGTTGCGTGGCGAGAATCGCGGCAAAGACCGCTTCGGTCATGCCGGGCCGGGCGAGGACGCGGGCGCGCTGTACCGCCGGGTCGGCGGTGACGACCGCCACGGAATCGCAGCGCGAGTCGCCGCCGGTTTCGAACAACAGCGGCACGTCGAGGACGACGAGGGGCGCGTCGGCATGGGTGGCGAGGAAGCGTTGCCGTTCGGTCGCGACGGCGGGATGGACGATCGATTCGAGGCGGCGACGGGCGTCGGGATCGTGGAAGATCCGGTCGCGTAGCGCCGAGCGGTCGACGCCGGCCGGGCCGGTGGTGCCGGGAAAGGCGGCCTCGATCGCGGGCAGCAGGGCGCCATTCGGTCCTTGCAGGGCGTGGACGGTTGCGTCGGCGTCGAACACGGGGACGTTCAGGTCGCGGAACATCTGGGCGACGGTCGACTTGCCCATGCCGATCGATCCGGTGAGGCCGAGGATATGGGTCATTGGATCACCAACCAAGCCGTACCCCCGCGCAGGCGGGGGTCCAGGGTTGTAGAACGCAATCGTTGGTCCGTGGGACTCTGTACCCCCGCCTGCGCGGGGGTACAGGGCGACCGCGGATACGTCACGCCAGCAACCGTTCCCGCAATTCCTCTTCCCTGTCGCGCGGCGGGGCCTGCCCAAAGAACAGTTCGAACGCCAGTGCCGCCTGCCCGACCAGCATTTCGAGGCCGTCGACCGTGTCGAGGCCGCGCGCATGGGCCTGTGCCAATAGCGGCGTCTCGATCGGGGCGTAAACCGCGTCATAGACCACGGCATCGTCGGGCAGCGGTGAGAGGTCGATTTCCAGAGCCGGCTGGCCGGTCATGCCGAGCGTGCTGGCGTTCACCAACAGCTTTGCCGCCGGCAGCGGCGCGGTGAGGGGGAGGGCGTCGCCTTTCAGGCCGAAGGTCGACAGCAACGCCGCTGCCTTTAGCGGATTGCGGTTCAGCACCGTGACCCGCCCGACGCCCAGCCGCGACAGCGCGAACAGGATCGCGCGGGCGGCTCCCCCGGCACCGATCACCGCGACCGGGTGTTTCGTCAGGTCGAGGCCTGCAATCGGTGCATGGAAACCGGCGGCATCGGTATTGGTGCCGATCCAGTCGCCGCCTTCGCCGCGGAACACGGTGTTGATCGCGCCGATCGATCCCCGCACATCGCCCGGATCGGCGACATGATCTAGCGCGGCCAGCTTGTGCGGCACGGTGACGTTGCATCCGCGCCAGTTCGGGTCTGCGCGACGGCTGTCGAAATAGGCGGCAAGATCGTCAGGTTTCACGTGGAACCTGCGATATTCGGCGTCCATCCCGAGCTGATCGAGCCAGAAGCTGTGGATAAGCGGTGATTTGGAGTGGGCAATCGGATCGCCGATCACCTCTGCATAGGGCTTCATGCGGGCAGTTTTCCCCGTTGGCGCAGATAGCGCGCGATTTCGAGCAAGGGCATTCCCAGGATCGTCCAGTGATCGCCGTCGATCCGGTCGAACAGCTGCACGCCCGGTCCCTCGATCCGGAAACAGCCGACACAGCCGGCGATCGCCGGCCATTCGGCGTCGAGATAGGAATCGATGAAGGCGTCGGACAGCGGACGGACGGTCATCTTGGCATGGCCGACATGCCGCCAGACCGGGCGGCCCCCTTCGACGAACACCGCCGCGCTGAACAGGTCGTGGCGCCCGCCGGACATCGCGCGGAGGTGTGCGGCGGCATCGGCCCGGTCGACTGGCTTGTCGAGGACGGTGCCATCGGCCAGCGCGACGACCGAATCGCCGCCCAGCACTATTGCCCCGCCGACCCGCGTGGCGGCGCGCATTGCCTTCATCTCCGCCAGCGCATCGGCCAGGTCGCGGGGCTTGAGATTCTCCGCCGCCAGCGCCGCCTTGGCCGCTTCCTCGTCCAGGCCGCTGGCCATGGCATCGTGCGGGATGCCGGCGGCGTCGAGCATCGCGCGGCGGGTGGCGCTCATCGAGGCGAGGACGAAGCTCATGGCCGCGCCTCCAGCCGGCGATCATTGCACAGGGTGATGATCGCCGCCGCCGTTTCCTCGATCGAGCGGCGGGTGACGTCGATCACCGGCCAGCCATTGTCGGCGAACATCCGCCGGGCATAGGACAGTTCGCGCACCACGGCGTCCTGTTCGACATAATCGGTATCGGGCATCTGGTTGAGCGACAGCAGGCGGTTGCGACGGATCGCGATCAGCCGGTCGGCGCTGGTGGTCAGCCCGACGACCAGCGGCTTTTGCAACCCGAACAGGATCGACGGCGGCGGGCTTTCGACCACGATCGGGATATTCGCGGTCTTGAACCCGCGATTGGCGAGGTAGATCGAGGTCGGCGTCTTGGACGACCGCGACACGCCCGCCAGCACGATATCGGCCTCTTCCCAATCCTCCGACGCGATGCCGTCGTCATGGGCGATGGTCCACTGGATCGCATCGACGCGGGCGAAATAGGCGGCATCGAGGCTGTGCTGCCGCCCCGGCCGCGCCTTTGCCTCCTGCCCCAGCAGGCTGGACAGCGCGTTGCTGACCGCATCCATCGGCGCGACGATCGGCAGGCCGAGCGCGGCGCAGCGCGCCTCCAGCATCCGCCGGATCGCCGGGTTCACCAGCGTGAACAACACCAGTCCGGGATTGACCGTGATTTCGGCCAGGATGCGTTCGAGATGGGTTTCGGAGCGCACCATCGGCCAGAAATGGCGCATCGTGTCGACATCATCGAACTGCGCCAGCGCCGCCTTGGCGATATTCTCCAGCGTTTCGCCGGTGGAGTCGGACAGGAGGTGGAGGTGCAGCCGCATCAGCCGCCTTTCTGCACAAGGCTGTGGATAAGTCGGGGGCAGGGGCTAGCGTAAGTCGGACGCGCCGCCAAGCTGTGGGAAAGCGCCGT
>CAJYRU010000139.1 GCA_913777295.1 uncultured Sphingomonas sp.
TCTTCAGCGCCTTCAGGTTGTTCACCTCGAACGACTGGATGAACACCGGTGCGTCCGCCCGGTCCCATCCGGCGGCGTGCAGTTCGGCGACCAGCCGCGCCTCCATGGGCTGGCCGATCGACGCGAAATAGGTCGGGTGCTTGGTTTCGGGATAGATGCCGATGGTCCGGCCGATCGCAGCCGTGGCGCGCTTGGCGAGCGCGATGACGTCGGCCAGCGTCGGCACCGGCTGCTGCCCGTCATAGGCCCGGTTGCCGGGGCGGAGCAGCGGCAGCCGCTCCTTCGCCCGCAATGTCCGCAGTTCGGCCAGCGTGAAATCCTCGGTGAACCAGCCTGTCATCGCGACGCCGTCGATCGTCTTGGTCGTGCGGCGGGCGGCAAATTCGCCATGGGCGGCGACGTCGGTCGTTTCCGAAATCTCGTTCTCGTGCCGGGCGACGAAGACATTGTCCTTCGTCAGCACGAGGTCGGGTTCGATGAAGTCGGCCCCCTGTTCGATCGCCAGTTCGTACGCCGCCAGCGTATGTTCGGGGCGCGACCCGCTGGCGCCGCGATGCGCGATCACGATCGGCGGGCTGGTCAGCGGCCGCTCCCCTGCCATCGCCCCCGTCCCCAGCATCACCGCCATCACCATCCCCAACATCTGCGATCCTCTCGCAACAGGAAACCCTTTGGACTGCGAACGTTAGCCGATGTGACCAACGGAGCGCGCCCCATGCAATTCACCATCAACGGACAGCCGTATCAGGCGGAGGTCGACATCCGCACCTCGCTGCTCGACCTGCTGCGCGAACATCTCTCGCTCACCGGCAGCAAGAAGGGCTGCGATCACGGCCAATGCGGTGCCTGCACCGTGCTGGTGAACGGGCGCCGCATCAATGCCTGCCTCACGCTAGCCGTGATGCATCAGGATGACGAGATCGTGACGATCGAGGGGCTGGGCACGCCGGACAAGCTGCATCCGCTGCAGGCCGCGTTCGTCAAGCATGACGGATTCCAGTGCGGCTATTGCACGCCGGGACAAATCTGTTCGGCAGTCGGGATGCTGGACGAGGTCAAGAAAGGTTGGCCGAGCCATGTCAGCGCGGATCTGCAGGACGCCGACTTCACCGACGATGAAATCCGCGAGCGGATGAGCGGCAATATCTGCCGCTGCTCGGCCTATCCCAACATCGTTGACGCGATCCGCGAAGTCGCCGATGCCAAGGTGGAGACGGCGGCATGAAGCTGTTCGACTATGCCAAGGCCGACAGCGCCGAAGCCGCCGTCCGCGAGGGTTCGACCAGCGACACGAAGTTCATCGCCGGCGGGACCAACCTGCTCGACCTGATGAAATTGCAGATCGAAACGCCCGCGCGGCTGGTCGACATCAGCCGCCTGCCGCTCGACCAGATCGAGGAGATCGACGGCAGCGTGCGGATCGGGGCGCTGGTGCCCAATTCGGACCTGGCGGCGAACCCGATCATCCGCGACCGTTACGAAGTGCTGAGCCGCGCGCTGCTGGCCGGTGCGTCGGGGCAGTTGCGCAACAAGGCATCGACCGGCGGCAACCTGCTGCAACGTACCCGCTGCTATTATTTCTACGAGACGGCGGCGCGCTGCAACAAGCGGGTGCCGGGATCGGGCTGCGACGCGAAGGAAGGTTTCAACCGCATCCTCGCGGTGCTGGGCACCAGCGAGGCGTGCATCGCGACGCATCCCAGCGACATGGCGGTGGCGATGCGCGCGCTCGACGCGACGATCGTGACGCTCGGCAGCGATGGTGAGAAGCGGCGGATCGCGATCGGCGACTTCTATCGCCTGCCCGGCGACACGCCCGATGTCGAACATGTGCTGCGGCCGGGCGAACTCATCACCCATGTCGAACTGCCCGCGCCGCCCAAGGGCCGGCAGACCTATCGCAAGGTACGCGATCGTGCGTCCTACGCCTTTGCACTGGTATCGGTCGCCGGCATCGTGGCGGTCGAGAACGGCAGGATCGCGTCGGCACGACTGGCCTTTGGTGGGCTGGGACCGATGCCGTGGCGTGACGAGGGCGTGGAGCGGGTGCTGGTCGGGCAGGCCCCGTCCGACGCGCTGTTCGGCGAAGCGGCCGATATGCTGCTGCGCGAGGCCAGGGGCTTTGGCAGCAATGATTTCAAGATTCCACTGACGCGCCGCACCCTGGTCGCGACGCTGCGGGAGCTGACGGCATGACCACCAACGCGCTACGCATGGACAAGCCCGTCGAACAGAGCCTGCTCGATTCGGGTGTGCAGGGGATCATCGGCAAGGGGATCGAACGGGTCGACGGCCCGCTGAAGGTAGCCGGACAGGCGACCTATGCCGCCGAATATGCTCCCGACAACCTCGCTTACGGCTTCCTCGTCCGCGCACCGTTCGCGGCGGGAAAGATTACCGCGATCGACGCCGCGGGGGCCAAGGCGCTTCCCGGCGTGCTGGACGTCGTGGTCGACCTGAAAACCTTCATCCGTAACGCGCAGCAGGGCGGCGAAACCGACGCACCGACGCAGGGGGTCAAGGACGTCGCCTATTTCGGCGAGCCGGTGGCGATCGTCGTCGCCGAGAGCTTCGAAATCGCGCGCGACGCCGCACAGCTGGTGTCGATCCGCTTCGAGCCGAGCGAGGGCGCGTTCACCTTCGACGATCGGCTGGACAGCGCCAAGGAGCCGCCCGAGGGGACGATGCCGCCCTATCACAAACAGGGTGACCTCGACGCGGCGATGGCCGAGGCGGCGTTTACCGTCGACGACATCTGGACCACCCCGTCGCAGAACTCGGCGGCGATGGAGCCGCACGCATCGACCGCGGTGTGGGACGAGGACGGGCTGACGCTGTACGGCGCCTACCAGATGCCGTCGTCGGACAAGCAGCAACTGGCCAAGGCGCTGGGCGAGCGCGCGTCGCGGGTGCGGATCGTCGCACGATATGTCGGCGGCGGCTTCGGGTCGAAGCTCGGCATCGCCCCGGAATCGGTTGCGACCGCGATCGCCGCAAAGGCGGTCGGGCGCCCGGTCAAGACAGTGATGACCCGTCAGCAGGTGTTCGATGCCACCGTGCGCCGGTCGAACACGCGTCAGCGGATGCGGCTGGCCGCCGATGCCGAGGGGAAACTGACCGGGATCGGGCATGAGACGATCACCAGCAACCTGCCGGGCGAGGGCTATTTCGAACCGGCCGGCATCGCGACCCAGTTCCTCTATGCCAGTGAGAATCGCGTCATCACCCATGACGTGGTCGAACTGAACCGGATGCTGTCGGGATCGATGCGCGCGCCGGGCGAGGCGGTCGGGCTGCTCGCGCATGAGAATGCGATGGACGAGCTGGCGGAAAAGATCGGTATCGATCCGGTCGAATTGCGCCGGCGCAATGACGCCGCGCGTGATCCGCAGAAGGACGTGCCGTTTTCCACCCGCTCGCTCACGCGTTGCCTCGATTCGGGCGCGAAGGCGTTCGGCTGGGACCAGCGCAACCGGACGCCGGGTGGCAAGCGCGACGGCGACTGGCTGATCGGACAAGGCATGGCAGCAACCACCCGGACCAACATGCTGCAGCCGAGCGAGGCGGCGGTGACGATCGGTCCCGATGGCCGCGCGCTGATCGAAACCGACATGACCGACATCGGCACCGGCACCTATACGATCCTTGCGCAGATCGCGGGCGAGCTGCTGGGCCTGCCGATCGAGCGGATCGACGTGCATCTGGGCGATACCAAATCGCCGCCGGGCGCGGGTTCGGGCGGATCATGGGGTGCGGGCAGCAGCGGGTCGTCGGTCTATCTGGCGGCGCAGGCGCTGCGGGAGAAGCTGGCGAAGGCGATGGACGTCGCGCCCGACGAACTGACGCTGAAGGACGGCCATGCGGTCGCCGGCAACCGCCGGGTGCCGATCGGCGAGCTGGTCGGTGAGGGAATCACCGCCACCGGATCGATCGAGCCGGGCAAGCAGGAAAAGGAAACGACGCAGGCCGGCTATGGCGCGCATTTCTGCGAAGTGAAGGTCCATGCCGTCACCGGCGAGGTCCGCGTCACCCGCTGGCACGCGACGTTCGAGGCCGGGCGCATCCTGAACCAGCAGACCGCACGGTCGCAGTGCATCGGCGGTATCGTGTTCGGCATCGGCGCCGCGCTGACCGAGGAACTGGTCCATGACGACCGCGACGGGCGGATCGTGAACCATGATCTGGCGGAATATCATGTGCCCGCGCACGCCGACATTCCGCCGATCGACATCGTGTTCCTCGACGAACGGGACGTCCACGCCAATCCGCTCCATGCCAAGGGGATCGGCGAACTGGGCATCGGCGGCGCGGGCGCGGCGGTGGTCAACGCGATCTACAACGCGACCGGCGTCCGGGTGCGTGATTACCCCGCGACGCTGGACAAGCTGCTGGAAGGATTGCCGGCGGTATGAGAATAGGCGAGGAGCGGCCGTCCGCCGCGGACGCTCCTCCCTCCCCTTAGG
>CAJYRU010000140.1 GCA_913777295.1 uncultured Sphingomonas sp.
GCGGCTGGCTGATCAGCGGGCCGATCGCGACCGTGCCCGACATCGGATCGCCCACCGGCAGCGCCTTCGCCTTCTCGGCCAGTCGGGTAGCAAAGGCGTCGAAGATCGCACGGTGCACCAGGATGCGCCCGGCCGTCATGCATATCTGCCCCTGATGCAGCCACGCTCCCCAAGCGGCGTTGCGCGTCGCGAGGTCGAGATCGGCATCGTCCAGCACGATCAGTGTGTTCTTGCCACCCAGTTCCAGCGAGACCTTCTTGAGGTGACGGCTCGCCGCCTCGCCGACCTTTCGGCCCGCCCCGGTCGAGCCGGTGAACTGGATCATCGCGACATTCGGGTCCGCGCAGAGTGCCGCGCCCGCCTCGCCGCCGCCGGGCAGCACCGACAGGACACCGGCGGGCAGCCCGGCCAGCTCGAACAGACGCGCGATCACCAGACCGCCGCAGATCGCGGTGCGCGGGTCGGGCTTGAGCATCACCGCATTGCCCACCGCCAGCGCAGGCGCCACCGCGCGCATCGCCAGATAGAGCGGAAAGTTGAACGGCGCGATCACCCCGACCACGCCGAGCGGACGACGGCGCGCCAGGCTCAGCCGCCCCGGCTCGCTGGGCAGGACCAGCCCCTGCGCCTGATGCGGCATCGCCGCCGCAAGCTCGATCGCCTTGATCGTGATCGTCAGCTCGAACTCCGCCTTGGCGCGCACCGAGCCGCTTTCCCGCATGGTCCAGGTCACGATCTCCTCGGCACGCGCCCGCGCCAGCGCCGCGGCCTGGACGAAGATGCCCGCCCGGACATCCGCCGTCGCCGCGGCCCAGCCCTGCTGCGCGGCGCGAGCCGCCGTCGCTGTTTTGGTGACCGTGGCGGCATCGACCGAGGCGGCCCGCGCCAAAACCGCGCCAGTCGCCGGTTCGAGGACGTCATAGCCTTGGCCGCCCTCGGTCCAGTGTCCGTCGAAGAACCGGCCATCGAGATGCGCGGCGTCGAGCAGGGATGTCATTTCGCTCTCCATCATGATCGTTGAGATGTGGGACGGCACGGTGCCGAATGGGCCCGCGCCCTCAGTCCAGCATCGCTCCAAGGGTCGACAGGCGCCGGCGGCGCTTACGGAGCAAGAAGTCATCGAGAAGAAGAGGAGCGCGGCACGTGATCGAGATCGACCTGGTAGCAGAACGAGCGCAAACCGATCCCGCCGAACCTTTACTTCGAAACCAACATGCCGAACGCCCTCGCAATGGCATAATACCGATCATCCGCTTCCTCTCCAGAGGATGCCGCATTTTGTCTTTGCGACTTGCTCATCGCTCTCGCTTTGTCGAGGCAAGGATGTCGGGGCCGTTACGGTCCGTCAAACACCGTCTTAATATCCTGCCGATACCTGCAGGGTTGTCGGGCACGTTTCGCCCTGACCGACGAACGACGCCACGGGTGAGAGAGCGAAACGCGTCAATCTTATCCTATACTCCCCCATATCATGCTGCCGCCTTCACGGTGCTGATACAGCAAGCAGATGCCACGCGACTGATTTAGAAAAGTGAAACTCATCGGAAACAGGCAATTACGAATGCCGTATTCCTGTAGGAGCTCACCGCTTGCTGTCCGCACAACACGTTCTACCATCCGTGGAAGCGCTAGCGTGAGGCAGGCGTGTCCCTACGTATTGTGAAGGGGCATGAGCAGCCCCTAGCTATTCAGTCCCGGCATCTGGTGGATCGGGTTGACGATGAACCGGTCTGGCTCTGACGTCCAGATCTTTGCGATGTACTCGTAGGGTGTGAGCCCGCTAAGCGTCTTGAGCCGGCGGGCAAAGTTATAGGCGGCCATGAAGTCAGCGAGGTGCGTTCGAAGCAGATCATCGGCATTCTGAAGGAGGCCGAGGCCGGCACGTTGGTGGCCGACACCGCCAGGCAAAAGCGGCCAGGCAAGCGCGAGATGGCCGGCGCCTTCGCGGCCGCCTACGGCACGGAGGACGAGGACGACCTGTCGCTCGCGCGGGCGGCCTTCTGGACGGTCGTCAGACTTGCGGCTCGGCCGTGCTGGCCCAAGGTCATCTTCAGCGTCTCGCTCTTCGCCGTCATCGCGCACCCCATGCTGCGCGCCACCGCCTGGGCGGTCGTTCGGAGGCTGAGGCGTAGGGTAAAAGGCTTACCATCCTGAAAACGGTCGGTGCGGCGCCAGTAATAGACGGCGCCTCGGCGCTCGACGTTCTGGATAGCAGGCACGGCATCTTCACATGGAGCCGTCACACCCACCGGCCCAATCCAGTGGCTGCGACCAATTTTCTGCCGCTAAAACAATAACTTAGATAGCAAACTGGCTGGGGCGGCAGGATTCGAACCTACGAATGCCGGTACCAAAAACCGGTGCCTTACCGCTTGGCGACGCCCCAGCGACCGCGGCGTGCGCGGTGGAGGGAGGCACTAGGGGGAACCGCCGGGATTCGCAATGGGGTTTGCGTGGGGGTGCCGTGGGAAACCTGACGGCTCTGGGTCGTTGGGGGTAGGCATTGTCCAGGAAGGAAAATCCATGTCGACCAAAAGCCCCGCCGAAATCCGCGACGCCATGTGGAAGGCGATGGCCGCCAGCCCCTATGTGATGCTGGGCCTGACCGGCAAGCAACAGCATAGCGAGCCGATGTATGCCGTGCTGGATGAAGACGCGCACAGCGAATTCTGGTTCTACACCAAGCGCGACAACCGCGCCGCGTCGGGCGGGCCGGCGATGGTGCAGTTCGTCGCCAAGGGCCACGACCTGTTCGCCTGCATCAGCGGCACGCTGACCGAGGAAACCGACCCGGCAGTGATCGACCGTTATTGGTCGAAGCCGGTCGAGGCATGGTATGAACAGGGCCGGCAGGACCCGTCGCTGCTGATGCTGCGCTTCGACCTCGACAATGCCGAGGTGTGGGAAACCGATCAGTCGCTGCTGGGTAAGCTGAAGATGTTTACCGGCCAGACGATCCGGAGCAGCGACGAAGCCGGCAGCCACGCCGTCGTCGACGTCTGATACGAAGGTCGCTCGACACGAATGCCCTGCCCCCGCACCGCCGGGGGTAGGGCTGACGAGGAACAGGCATAGCCGCACGGCAACCCGCTTCGTCCACTGTCGATCGGCCCGATAAACAAGGGGCGGGGGTTTGCGCCCCCGCCCCTTCCTGTTGTCCCATGCCGGATCGACCGTCAGCGCCAAGCGTCGATCTCCCGCATTCCTGCCGCTTCGGCCGGACCTGCGACGCTGGCGCTTATGAGCTCCCGCCTCCGCCGGAGCGACGGTGGCGGAATGTCGCAGTCATCCAATGCCCCGAATGTCGATCGACCACGGAGCAACCGGTCGATCAGCCGTCGTGACGGGCGATCCATTCCTCCAGCACCGGCGCGATGCGGTTGCGCCATTTCGACCCGTTGAAGATACCGTAATGGCCGACTTCCGGCGCCATGTGATACTGCTTCATCGCATCGGGCAGCGTGGTCGCCAGCGTCAGCGCGGCGCGGGTCTGACCCAGACCGGAAATGTCGTCACGCTCCCCCTCGATCGCGAGGATGGCGGTGTCGGTGATTGCGCCCGGATCGACCGGGCGCCCGCGATGCGTCATCGTGCCTTCGGGCAGGGCATGAGTCTGGAACACCAGGTCGATCGTCTGGAGATAGAATTCGGCGGTCATGTCGCACACCGCACGATATTCTTCATAGAAACGCTGGGTCGTACCGGCACCTTCGCCATCGCCCTGCACCAGATGCTTGAACATCTCGTAGTGCGAGATCATGTGGCTGCCGAGGTT
The DNA here is from genome assembly GCA_913777295.1 of uncultured Sphingomonas sp. Lineage (GTDB taxonomy): Bacteria > Pseudomonadota > Alphaproteobacteria > Sphingomonadales > Sphingomonadaceae > Sphingomonas. The sequence goes on from CAJYRU010000140.1 coordinate 3,776, forward strand.
CATGCTCATGAAGCCGGCCAGCTGCAGGAAGCCGGGATAGACGCGGCGGCCCGCGCCCGGATAGGTCATCGGCACGGTCGCGATGACATTCTGTTCGAACCAGGCGTGCGGACGTTCGGTCGCCAGCGTGTTGACTGCGGTCGGCGCCTGGCGCGTGTCGATCGGCCCGCCCATCATGGTCAGCGTGCGCGGACGGTTGGGATGCCGGTCCGCCCCCATCAGCGCGGTTGCGGCATAGACGGGTACGGAGGGCTGACACACCGCTAGAACATGTGCGCGGGCATCGCCCGTCTCGCCGATCTTTTCGAGGAAGGCGACGACATAATCGATATAGTCGTCGAGGTCGAAGCGACCGTCCGACAACGGCACCAGCTTCGCATCGCGCCAGTCGGTGATGTACACGTCGGCGAACGGCAACATCCGTTCGACCGTGCCGCGCAGCAGCGTCGCATAATGGCCGCTCATCGGCGCGACGATCAACAGTTTGGGGCTGCCCTCCACTCCTTCGCGGACGAAGCGCTTGAGCTGCCCGAACGGGCGGCGCAGCACGATTTCCTCGCGCACCGCCACCGGCTTGCCATCGACGGTCGTGGCGGTCAGGCCGAACGCCGGCTTGCCGCGCGGTGCGGCGGCATGGGCGAACACCTGCAACGCCGATCCCAGCACCGGCCCGCCACCGAAATAGGCGAACGGATTGCGCGGGTTCTGCAACAGCCCCGCACCGAAATTCGCCATCGCGCTGGCCCCGGCCAGCAGCGAGCGTTGCCATTCATAAGCGTCGTACAACATGGGCATCCCCGGACCTTCTCTGACGGGGACTACCCGTACCAGTGAAAATATAGCGATTCATTGCCATCGGCAACGCTTCGAACGTCGTACGCCGAACCTGTCCCTGCGCTGAAAGCGCATCCTTGGACACACCCCCGCGTCCTTCGACACGTTCAAGCAACGAAGGTAGCCGGAGGTTCCCTTTGCGATAGGCGTTGGCAGGCGCTAGGCAGCGCGTCATGGCCGACACGCCCCCCGCCCCCGACCGCGCAAAGATGTTGCCGGCGCTCCAGCTCGTCTGGCGCTTCACCTTTCGCTACAAGCTGCAGCTGATCGGCGCGCTCGTCTCGCTGATAACGGCCGCGGTCGCGACGCTGTGGATTCCGCGCACCTTTCAGAAGGTCGTCGACAACGGCTTTGCCGAAGGGGCGAGCATCGACGAGATCGGCGTCTATTTCGAAGGGCTGCTGGGCGTCGTCGTCGTGCTGGCGATCGCCACCGCCGGGCGATTCTATTTCGTGTCGTGGCTGGGCGAACGCACCGTCGCCGACCTGCGCGTCGCGGTGCATCGCAACCTGCTGACACTGTCGCCAGGTTGGTTCGAGGAGAACCGCCCCTCGGAAATCGCCTCCCGCCTGACCGCCGATACTGCGATCGTCGAAGGGATCGTCAGCACCACCGTATCGGTCGCGCTGCGCAACCTGCTGGTCGGGATCGGCGGGGTGATCTACCTGTTCAGCCTGCAGCCCAAGCTGACATTGTACCTGATCGTCGGTATCCCGATCATCGTGTTCCCGATCATGTGGCTGGGCGGGCGGGTGCGCAAATTGTCGCGGTCCAGCCAGGACAGGATCGCCGACATCGGATCGGTCGCGTCGGAAACACTCGGCGCCATGAAGATCGTTCAGGCATTCGGGCAGGAAGGGCGCGAGGGCGAGCGGTTCGAAGCCGCCGTCGATCGCGGCTTCGCCACCGCCAAGAAACGTTTCGCCACGCGCGCGGTCATGACCGCGTTCGTCATCGGCATGTTGTTCGCCGCGATCACCCTCATCATGTGGGACGCGGTCAGCGACGTGGCGGCGGGGCGGACGACCGGCGGCGCGATCACCGCTTTCGTGCTGACCGCCGCGCTGGTGACCGGATCGTTCGGCGCCCTGACCGAAGTCTATGGCGACCTGCTGCGCGCATCGGGCGCCGCCGGGCGGCTGGCCGACCTGCTGGCGCAGCGTCCGGTCATCGCCGCGCCGGCAGACCCGGTCGCCCTGCCCGAACCCGCGCGTGGCGCGGTGTCGTTCGACGACGTGACCTTCCATTATCCGACCCGGCCCGAAGTGGCCGCGCTGTCCGGGTTCACGCTGGACGTGACACCGGGGGAAACGGTGGCGGTGGTCGGCCCGTCCGGCGCGGGCAAATCGACCCTGTTCCAACTGATCCAGCGCTTCTACGATCCCGAAACCGGCCGGATCGCGGTCGACGGCGTCGATGTCCGCGATGCCGATCCGGCGGCGGTGCGCGCGCGGATCGCCATGGTGCCGCAGGAAACGGTGATCTTCGCCGCGTCGGCCCGCGACAATCTACGCTATGGCCGCTGGGACGCCAGCGACGAACAGCTCTGGGCCGCTGCCGACGCCGCCAATGCCAGCGCCTTCCTGCGCGACCTGCCGCAGGGGCTGGACACCTATCTCGGCGAAGGCGGCGTCGGCAGCGGCCCAGAGCTGTTCGTCGCTGGCGTCCCAGCGGCCATAGCGTAGATTGTCGCGGGCCGACGCGGCGAAGATCACCGTTTCCTGCGGTACCATCGCGATCCGCGCGCGCACCGCTGCCGGATCGGCATCGCGGACATCGACGCCGTCGACGGCGATCCGGCCGGTTTCGG
>CAJYRU010000141.1 GCA_913777295.1 uncultured Sphingomonas sp.
CGGACGAGCGGGCCGCGTTCGAGCATGAACTGGCGCGGCTGGCCGGCACGATTGCCCATGAAGGCATTCGCCGCGAATATTTCCGCACGTTCAAGGATCAGTTCTTCGCGCTGTTCGGGGCGAAGGATCGCCGCCTGCGGATCGTCGCCAACGATATGGCGGCGGCTGCCGAGGTCAAGGAAGTCGACCTCGTCTTCGCGTTCCAGCGCGCCGTGCTTGCTGGGCTGATGCAGCACGTGAACGTACTTACCCAGCATTGCGAATTAATTGCGCAACTTCCGATCGTGAACGGCGTCCTGCGGCGGTGGCGTGACCATTTGATTGACCTAGCAATTTATCGCAATGACCTCACCAGCGACCTTCTACATGAAGCGGTCACGAATGACCGGCAGGTGGTGGAACAAGCACGTCGTGACAAGCAAACCGACCTCGCCTTCACCTTTTGGCTGCGTGGCGTCGATCCAGCGGTCGCTGAAACCGACCTGCTGCGCGTGATCCAGATTCTGGTCGATGAACAGGCCTGCCGCCGCGCGGAAAATGCCGCCGCCGAACGCTGTCGCCAGGACACGACCGAGCGCACCTTCGCCGACTATCAGCAGGCGCGGTCGGACCATGCGGCGGTGCAGGCACGGATTCGCGACTGGATGGAGGAACTGGACGTCGCGGCTTGATCCACCGACGCCGGCCTCCCATATCGCGACCGTACAAACGCCCCGAATCCACGCATGAACCGCCGAATTGCACGCTGATTGCTTGCAAATCGCGCCGGCTCGGACGAAGACGACGGGTAAAATCGCGCGAAACCACGCGCTGCGTGACATTTCTTGAGGGTTATTGATGGCCAAGGCGAATGGTGGCGGCGACGACACGATCGATACCGGCGACGCGCCGCTGATCGACCTGAACGAAGGGTCGATCAAGAAGCTGGTCGCCCGTGCCAAAAAGCGCGGCTACATCACCGTCGACCAGCTGAACGAGATGCTGCCGCAGGATCAGATGACCTCGGAGCAGATCGAGGACATCATGTCGGCGCTGAACGACATGGGCGTCAACGTCGTCGAGAATGAGGACGCGGGCGAGGACGGCGAAGGCGAGGAACGCGCCAAGCAGGACGAGGACGGCGACGACGAGGCCTCGACCGACCAGGACGATGCGTCCGCCGCCTTCGAACCGGTCAAGAAGAAGGAAACCGTCGACCGGACCGACGATCCGGTCCGCATGTACCTGCGCGAAATGGGCGCGGTCGAACTGCTCAGCCGCGAGGGCGAAATCGCCATCGCCAAGCGGATCGAGGCCGGTCGCGACACGATGATCTTCGGCCTGTGCGAATCGCCGATCACGTTCAACGCGATCATCGGCTGGTCGACCGCCCTCAACGAAGGCACGATGCAGCTGCGCGAGATCCTCGATCTCGATGCGATGCTGTCGAAGGATCCGGCGCCGGAATCGCTGTCCGACGACGAGGATGGCGACGACAATGGCGAGATTTCCGCCAAGAATGCCGGGCCGACCTTCAAGGACGAGGAAGAGCCGGAGGAAGCATCGGCCGACGAGGACGAGGATGGCGGCGAACGTCGCGCACCGCGTCCGAGCGACGATGAGGACGAGGACAACACCCTCAGCCTCGCGCAGATGGAAGAACAGCTGAAGCCGCAGGCTTTGGAGAAGTTTGCCAACATCACCGCGATCTTCAAGAAATTCTCGAAGATGCAGTCGCAGCGTCTCGACGCGATGGCGGCGGGCGACGGCCTGAGCGCTGCCGAGGAGCGCAAATATCAGAAGCTGCGCGAAGAGCTGACCGCCGAGGTCGAAAGCGTCCAGTTCCACCAGGCCAAGATCGAATATCTGGTCGATCAGCTCTATGCCTATAACCGTCGCCTGACGGCGCTGGGCGGGCAGATGCTGCGTCTGGCCGAGCGTCACAAGGTGCCGCGCAAGGCGTTCCTCGACAGCTATGTCGACCATGAGCTGGACGAACAGTGGCTGTCGTCGGTCGCGACGATCGACAAGAAGTGGAAGGCGTTCGTCGAGAACGAAGGCGCTGCCGTCGATCGCATCCGCAGCGAGATCGCCGAAATCGCACAGCAGACCGGTATGGCGCTGAGCGAGTTCCGCCGCATCGTCAACATGGTGCAGAAGGGCGAGCGCGAGGCGCGGATCGCCAAGAAGGAAATGGTCGAGGCGAACCTGCGCCTCGTCATCTCCATCGCCAAGAAGTACACCAATCGCGGCCTGCAGTTCCTCGACCTGATTCAGGAGGGCAATATCGGGCTGATGAAGGCGGTCGATAAGTTCGAATATCGCCGCGGCTACAAATTCAGCACCTATGCCACGTGGTGGATCCGGCAGGCGATCACCCGCTCGATCGCAGACCAGGCGCGGACGATCCGCATTCCGGTCCATATGATCGAGACGATCAACAAGCTGGTCCGTACCAGCCGCCAGTTCCTGCACGAACAGGGCCGCGAGCCGACGCCGGAGGAGATGGCCGAACGCCTATCCATGCCGCTGGAGAAGGTGCGCAAGGTGATGAAGATCGCCAAGGAGCCAATCTCCCTCGAAACGCCGATCGGCGACGAGGAGGATTCGCATCTGGGCGACTTCATCGAGGACAAGAACGCAATCATCCCGGTCGATGCCGCGATCCAGGCAAATCTGAAGGAAACGGTCACCCGCGTCCTCGCCTCGCTGACGCCGCGTGAGGAGCGTGTGCTGCGGATGCGGTTCGGCATCGGCATGAACACCGATCATACGCTGGAAGAAGTGGGCCAGCAGTTCAGCGTGACCCGCGAGCGTATCCGCCAGATCGAGGCGAAAGCCCTGCGCAAGCTCAAGCATCCGAGCCGCAGTCGGAAGATGCGCTCCTTCCTCGACCAGTAACATCCCCGCCCCGGCCCTTACCAAAGCGCCGGGGCGGTTCGTTTCGGGATGGTTACGACCGTTGCCGCATCGGCGACACAGCGGTTAAAACCGCGGCAACCTTGTTCCTACGCGCTTGGGTTATCTATTGCCGTCATAGCTGTTCCTGCGAATTGATGGGAGCCGGCGGTTGATATTGGCGATTGCAAACAGGGATGGTTGCGACACGGCGGAACGGCTGTCGCGGATCGTCCTTTTCGATGGCAGTGCCGGGCATGGGGCGCCCGACCGGCTGTCGCGCGGCGACGCCCTGCTGCGCGACGTTGCCGATGCGCTGCACCAGCTCTGCTCGCTGCACGGACGACATCCCGGCGTCGTCGACCATGCGGCACGTGCCAACCTGCATCCGTCCGCCGCGGCATGGCTGGAACAGGCGGCGGCGGCCTTTGCCGACGAACGTGCCTATCTGATCGGCGTGTCGGCGGCGGTCGGCCCGCCGCCCGGAACTCCCGGACAGGCGGCGGCGGAGGCGGCACTGGCCGCGCAGCGTCACGCGATCGACCTGCTGGCACGATCGGTGCGGCCCGGTTGTGCGCTGGGCGCAGCGATCGCCGTCACGCTCGACTGGCCGGTAATCCGCCGTCCGCTGGACGCCGCCGCAATCCGGCTGGGGCTGGACACCGTCCCGACCGCCCTGCCCTCGACCGCGCAGACCCTGCGGCTGATCGATACCGTTGCCGCCGAGGCGCCGATCGAACGCGCCATGACGTTCGGCCTGCAGCAGATGCTCGCCCAGCATCGCGGGCTGTGGGACTTGCTGGACGCGCGGGCGGGCAGCCGCGGCTAGCGCGGGGCGCCGTCCCCGCCTATCATGACGGCCATGACGACACCACCGATGCGCTTCGAGGGAACCGAGGGATATGTCGCGACCGACGACCTGAAGGTCGCGGTCAACGCGGCGGTGACGCTGCGCCGTCCGCTGCTGGTGAAGGGCGAACCGGGCACAGGCAAGACGGTGCTGGCGCAGGAAATCGCGCGTGCGGTCGGCGCGCCACTCATCGAATGGAACGTCAAATCGACCACCCGTGCGCAGCAGGGACTGTACGAATATGACGCGGTGGCACGGTTGCGCGACGGGCAGCTGGGCGATCCGCGCGTCCACGACATCGCCAACTATATCCGTCGCGGTAAATTGTGGGAGGCGTTCACCAGCCCCACCCTGCCGG
>CAJYRU010000142.1 GCA_913777295.1 uncultured Sphingomonas sp.
GACCCGCGCGGCATAATGGTCGCCGTCGCCGGCCAGATCGGTGATCTCGACCACCGCATCGGGGATCGCCGCCACGATCAGCGCCTCGATCGCCTGTGCCTCCATCGGCATCAGATGCTTCCCAGCAGCTGGCGACGCGCCTCGACATCGCAATCGGCCATCGCCTGGCGGATGGCGGCATCGTCGCAATCGACCCCGGCCGCCGACAGGTCGGACAAGAGCTTGCGGATCACGTCCTCATCGCCGACTTCCTCGAAATCGGCCTGCACGACCGACGTCGCATAGGCATCGGTTTCGGCCGGGGTCAGCGCCATGCGCTCGGCCGCCCATTGGCCCAGCAACTTGTTGCGCCGCGCGGTCACCCGAAACGCCATCTCGCCATCGCGGGCGAATTTAGCTTCGAACGCACGCTCCCGGTCGTCGAACATCGTCATCGCATTCCCCTACTCGTCCCTCGATTGCGAGATAGGATGCGACAGGGTTACGCGCAACGGCGCAGGTGCGAGGGCCAGCGTCGGTGAGGGAACAGCGTACCCCCGGGCAGGCGGGAATTCAGAGCCAGGCAAACCGGAGTCAGTGATCGGCAACCCCGTATCCCCGCCTGCGCGGGAATACGGTCAGGGAACCACCACCAGCTTCCCGATGACCCGGCGGCCGGCAAGCGCAGCGATCGCCTCGCCGCCACGCTCCAGCGGGAAGGTGCCGGTGACGCGCGGCGCGATCCGTCCCTCGTCCCACAGCCGGAACAGCGTTGCGACATGTGCCGCGTTCGCCGCCGGGTCACGCATCGCGAACGCGCCCCAGAACACGCCGCACACATCGCAGCTCTTGAGCAACGTCAGGTTGAGCGCCAGCTTCGGTATCCCCGCCGGGAAGCCAACGACCAGATACCGTCCCTCCCACCCGACGCTGCGCAGCGCCGGTTCGGCATAGTCGCCGCCGACCGGATCGAACACAACGTCCGCGCCCTTGGGGCCGACCGCCGCCTTGAACATCTCCGCCAGCGCCTTCGACGCGGCCTTGTCGAGCGGGCCGTGAGGATAGACCACCACGTCGTCCGCCCCCGCCGCCCGTGCGGCCGCCGCCTTCTCTTCCGACGACACCGCCGCCACGACCCGCGCACCGAACGCCTTGCCCAGTTCGATCGAGGCAAGGCCGACCCCGCCCGCCGCACCCAGCACCAGCAAAGTCTGCCCCTCGCCCAACCGCCCGCGATCGAGCAGCGCATGGATCGCGGTGGCATAGGTCAGCAACAGCGCCGCGCCCTCTTCGAAACTGCGGTTTGCCGGCAAGCGGTGGAGCGCGGCGGCCGGCACCGCCAGTTTCTCGACCATGCCGCCATGGCCGGTGACCGCGATTACCCGGTCGCCGACAGCCCAGCCGGTGACACCCTCGCCGAGGCTCTGGATGACGCCCGCCACCTCGCCGCCCGGCGCGAACGGGCGCTGCGGGCGGAACTGGTATTTATCCTCGATAATCAGGACGTCGGGATAGTTCACCGCACATGCCCTGACGGCAATGACGACCTGCCCCTTGCCCGCAATCGGATCGGCCAAATCGCCGACGGTCAGCGTGTCAGGTCCGCCCGATTCCTTCGACAGCAACGCCCGCATCACCGCTCTCCTGGTGGAGCCACGGTCGAGCATGTGCCACGCCGGACTCGTATTTCGAAATCGCGGTATCTTGTGCCAGCGTCATGCCGATCTCGTCCAGCCCTTCCATCAGGCACTGTCGACGAAACGGGTCGAGGTCGAACGGGAAGCGGTCCTGGTACGGCGTGGTAACCGTCATCGTCTCCAGGTCGACGGCGACCGGTTCGGTCTGCGCGACCTCGACCAGCCGGTCGATCGCAGCCTGCGGCAGCACGACCGTCACGATCCCGTTCTTGATCGCGTTGCCCGAAAAGATGTCGGAAAAGCTCGGCGCGATCACCGCCTTGACGCCCATGTCGGTCAGCGCCCACGCGGCATGTTCGCGGCTGGACCCGCAACCGAAATTCTCGCCCGCGATCAGCACCGGCGCCCCAGCATAGCGCGGATGGTCAAAGATATTGCCCGGCTCGGCCCGCACGCTTTCGAACGCGCCCTTGCCCAACCCTTCGCGGGTCGTGGTCTTCAGCCAGTGCGCCGGGATGATGATGTCGGTGTCGATATTCTTGGCGCCCCACGGATAGGCGCGCCCCTCGACCTTGGTGATCGGTTCCATCAGCGCTCCGATGCCGGGAACGCGGGCAGCTTGGCCACGTCGTTCGCTTCGTGTTGCAGGATCACGGTCGCCTTCACATTGCCCGCCAGCTGCTTGAACCGGTCGAGCGAGGCGAGCGTCTGCGCGCGATCGGTGTTGAACGGCGGCACGCCGTTCCGGTCGTAATTCTCGCGAAAATGCGCCAGATCGCCCGACAACAGCACCGGCCCCTTGCCCTTCAACAGGACCAGCAGCGCGTGATGTCCCGGCGTATGCCCGGGCAGGTTGAGCATGGTAACACTGCCGTCGCCGAACACATCCTTGTCCGCGTCGACCGCCTCCACCTTGGCCCCGCCGCCGAACCACGGCTTTAACGGCTCCGTGCTGGTGCCGAGTTTGCCAGCGCTCAGCGCATCGGCATCGCCCTTGCCGATCAGCAGTGTTGCCCCCGGAAAGCCCGCCGCCTGACCGATATGGTCGAAATGATAATGGCTGATGCCGACCCGACCGATCTGTTCGGGCTTCACCCCGATCTGCGCCAGCTGTTTCTTGATCGTCGTCGTCAGGATCGGCGACATCGCATCGGTCTTGCTGACCGGCTTGCCGATCACCGCCTCGGGCAGGCCGGTGTCCCACAACAGATAGTCGCCGCCATGGCGGATCAGATAACAGCTGGCGACCAGCCGCTTGCTTTGCCCCGGATAGGCGAGCGTGTCGGAAAAGGCGTTGAGGTCGTTGACCTGCACCTGCCCGCAATCCAGCCGCCACAGCTCGACGTCCGCCGCTTTGGGCGCAGGTGCCTGCCCCATCGTCAGC
>CAJYRU010000143.1 GCA_913777295.1 uncultured Sphingomonas sp.
CAATCCGCACCTGATCTACTGCTCGATTTCCGGTTACGGGCAGGCCGGGCCGAAGTCGCATCATCCGGCCTACGCGCCGGTCGTCCACGCCGCCAGCGGGTTTGATCTGGTGAACCTGCAATATCAGGACGATGCCGATCAGCCCGCGACCGGCGGAATCTTCATCGCCGATGTGCTGGGTGGGACCCATGCCTTTGCCGCGATTCAGACCGCGCTGTTCCAACGCGAGCGCACGGGCAAAGGCCAGTATATCGACGTATCGATGCTGGAGGCGATGGTCGGGATGCTGGTGTTTGAAACACAGGAGGCGCAGTTTCCCGGCGACCGGCGACGGCCGCTCTATCCACCGCTCAGGACGCTCGACGGGTTCATCATGGTCGCGCCGACCAGCCCGCGCAACTTCGTGCAACTGACGGAGGCGATCGGCCGTCCCGAATGGCGCGACGATCCGCGCTTCGTCGACAATGCGGCGCGCAACGCGAACTGGGCGACGATGCTGGGGCTGGTCGAAGAATGGACGTGCCAGCACAGCACCGACGAAGCCGAGGCGATCCTGTCCCGGCATGGCGTGCCGTGCGGCCGGTATCAGACGATGGCCGAGGTGCTGGCCGATCCGCAACTGGCGGCGCGCGGTGCGTTTCAGCGGATCGACGATGGCGCAGGTGAGTTCGTCGTGACCAATCCCCCGTTCCGCATGAGTGGCACCGGCGCCCATGCCCGGCCGCACGTCGCCCGGCTTGGCGAGCATGGCGCTGCGGTCTTGCAAGACGAATTGGGGTTGAGCGACGGAGCGATCGACGCGCTGCGCCGGGCGGGTGACCTGCTGTAGGCGAGGGGTCCCGGCCGGGGCGCGAACCCCGACCGGCACGCCCGTCAGCGTAACAATTCGCGTGCGATGGTATTGCGCTGGATCTCCGACGACCCTTCGTAGATGCGGGTGATGCGGATGTCGCGGTACATCCGCTCGACGGCATAGCCGCGGCAATAGCCGGCACCGCCGAAGATCTGCACCGCGGTATCGACGGTGCGGCTGCCGGCTTCGGTCGCGAACAGCTTCGCCATCGATGCCAGTTCACGGCGACGCTCACCCTGATCGTAGCGCCATGCGGCGTCCAGCAGGATCAGCCGCGCGGCGCGCATGTCGGTTGCCATGTTGGACAGGTAGTGGCGGATCGCCTGGAAATCGGCGATCACGCCGCCAAACGCCGGACGCTGCTTTGCCTCCTCGGTCGCCAGTTCCAGCGCATATTCCCCCATGCCGACGGCGGTCGCGGCGACATTCATCCGGCCTTCGTTCAGCCCTTCGAGCGCGTAATGGAACCCCCGCCCTTCCTCGCCCAGCAGCGCGTCGGCCGGTACCTGGCAATTGTCGAACGTCAGTTCATAGACGCCGGGCGACGCCGTGCCCATCAGTTCGATGGTTCCGGTGACCGAATAGCCGGGCGTACTGGCGGGCATCAGGAACGCCGAAATGCCGTTGCGCGACCCGGCGGCCTTGTCGGTATAGGCATAGACGATGACGTATTTGGCGTTCTTGCCGTTCGAAATATAGGTTTTGCTGCCGTTGATGACCCAACCGTCGGCGTTGCGCACGGCGGTAGTCCGCATCGAACCGGGGTCGGACCCGGAATTGGGTTCGGTCAGGGCGAAGGCGATGGGAATTTCCCCGCTAACCATACCGGGGATCAGTTCGGCCTTCTGCGCAGCCGAGGCGTGATAGACGATGTTGCGCGCGCCCGGCCCCATCAGCGGGCGAAGCTCGGTCCAGAATTGCGGGGGCAGGCGGGCAAGCTCGATCTGCACGGCCGCCTGTGCCAGGGCGCCCAGGCCCAGCCCGCCATATTCCTCGGGCAGCGCAAGGGCGAAATAGCCGTTGTCGATCAGCGTCTGTCGCACTTGGGGCGGGACGATGCCGGTCTCGTGATACTCCCGTTCAAGCGGGAGCAGATCGCGCACGATCTGGCGCGTGACCTCGCAAAATTCGCGCACGTCGTTGGGAAGCTCGAAATCCATGCATTCCTCCGCATACTGATTGGCGATGGATATGACGCACAATAAATGGTCCTACCAATTCAAAAAGAGGTACGCTATTCAAGCGTAGACAGTGGGGTGGAGCTGAAATGGCGACCGATCCGTATGAACTGAACCTGCGGCACCTGCGCGGTTCGCTGGCAATCGCCGAATTCGGCAGCATCACCGCAGCGGCCGGGGCGGTCAGCCTGTCGCAGCCGGCATTGACGCAGGGCCTAGCCAAGCTGGAGGGGCAGTTCGGCTATACGCTGTTCGAGCGTCGGTCGAGCGGAATGGTGGCGACGCCGATGGGACAGATCGTGCTGACCCGTGCGGCCGCCGCGCTGGATCATCTGTCGCAGGCCGCGAAGGGCCTGTCGTCGATCTTCCAATATCCCGAACGGCTGATGACGATGACCCAGTTGCGGGCCTTTGTCGCGCTGGCGGAGGCGGGCAGCTTCGCGGCGGCGGCGCAGCATAATGCCATGTCGCAGACGGCGGTCCATCGCGGGGTCGGCGACCTGGAGAAGATGATCGGCGGCCGTCTGGTCGAGCGGCGGGGCAGGGCGGTCTGGCTTAACCCGGCCGGCAAGCGGCTGGCGCGGGGCGCCCGCCTCGCCATCGCCGAACTGGCCGCCGCGATCGCCGACCTCGGACTGGACAATGTCAGCGGCAGCGAAGAGATCGCATTCGGTGCGCTGCCCCTGTCGCGCCCGTTCCTGGTGCCGACGGCCATGGCGCGCATGGCTCGGGCCGAACCGCGTGCGGCGTTCAAGGTGCTGGAGGGCAGCTGGCGCGAACTGGTCGAGCCGTTGCGCGACGGCGTGATCGACATGATCGTCGGGGCGTTGCGTCCCTACGAGGTCGCCGATCTGTATCAACAGCCATTGTTCGAGGACCGGCTGGTGGTCGTCGCCGGCAGCCGTCACCCGCTGGCCGATGTGCCGCAGCCGACACTGGAGCAACTGGCAGCATTTCCGTGGGTCGTGGCTCCGGTAAACACGCCGTTGCGCGAACAATGGGAAAGGATGTTCGGGGCCGGGAAACGGCCGGCAACGCCGATCGAATGCGCGTCGGTGATGATTATCGGGCGGTTGCTGACGGAAAGCGATTTCCTGACTCTGCTCTCGCCCGATCAGGTCGCGTTGCAGATCCGCAGCGGCCTGCTCGCCCGGATCGGCGAACCGCTGGAGGAAACCCAGCGACTGGTCGGCATCACCTATCGTCGCAGCTGGCGGCCGACCGCAATCCAGCGCCGCTTCATCGAACTGCTGAAGGGCGCATCGGCCGAGATGCGCGACCAGCCCGACATGCAACGCCTGCCGGGCTGGCTGTGACCCGTCAGTCGAGATTGATCCACACCGCCTTCGTTTCCAGGTAATCGTCAATGTGATGCGGGCCGGATTCCCGCCCGAATCCGCTATGCTTGTATCCGCCAAACGGCACGGCCGGGTCGAGCATCTGGTAGCAGTTGATCCACACCGATCCGGCACGGATCGCACGCGACATGCGGTGCGCGGTCGCGAGGTCGCGGGTCCATACCCCGCCGGCAAGGCCGAAATCGGTCGCGTTGGCGCGGGCGACGACTTCGTCGATCGTATCGAAGGTGAAGGCGGACAGCACCGGGCCGAACACCTCTTCCCGTGCGATCGTCATGTCGTCGCGCACGTCGGAGAAGATCGTCGGCGCGACGAAGAATCCTTCATCGTAACCCTCGCCCGATAGCCGCGCACCACCGGCCAGCAAGCTGCCACCTTCGGCTGCGGCACCGTCGATATAGCCGAGGATCCGGTCCATTTGTGCCGCAGAGACGACCGGGCCGATCTGCGTTTCGGGATCGAGCGGATCGCCCACCCGGATCGTCCGCGTATGCGCCGCCAGTCGTTCCATGAATTCGGCGTGGATTGACGACTGCACGAACAGCCGGGTGCCGGCGCTGCAGATCTGCCCGGCATTGGCGAACACGGCGGTTGCGGCGGCCGGCACCGCCTTGTCCAGATCGGCATCGGCGAAGACGATGTTGGGCGACTTGCCTCCCAGCTCGACGCTCACCCGCTTCATGGTGCGCGAGGCCGCCTGGATGATCTTCTGCCCCACGCCGGTCGATCCGGTGAACGCGATCTTGTCGACATCGGGATGGGCGGACAGCGCGGCACCGGCATCGCCCAGCCCGGTGACGATATTGACCACCCCTTCGGGTATCCCCGCTTCCAGGCATAGTTCGCCGAAACGCAGCGCCGACAATGGCGTCTGTTCGGCGGGCTTCATCACGAGGGTGCAGCCTGCTGCAAGCGCCGGGGCCGTCTTCCATACCGACATGCCGATCGGTCCGTTCCACGGGTTGATCGCGGCGACCACGCCGATCGGTTCCTTGATCGTGTGCGACAACACATTGCCCGGCGCGGAATTGTCGAGCGTGTCACCGGCGATCAACGTCGCCTGTCCCGCATAATAGCGCAGCAGCGCGACCGCGCGGCCCTTGCCCATGATGGTCCGGGCATAGGGCGCACCGAGATCGAGCGTGTCGAGCAGTGCCAGTTCCTCGAAATTTGCCTCGACCAGATCGGCGAGGTGCAACAGCAGTCGCTGGCGTTCGACTGGCTTCATCTTCCGCCATGGCCCCTCGAATACCGCGCGGGCCTCCTTCACCGCACGATCGACGTCCGCTGCGCCGCCCTGTGCCACCTGTGCAAGCAATGCGCCGGTCGCCGGGTTGCGGGTTTCGAACCGCTGCCCGGACAGCGCCGCCACGCGCCGACCGCCGATCAGCATGTCCTGGTCCGGCGTGTCGAGAAAGGCGGGGCGGGTGTTCGGGGGGCAATGTTGCACAGGGGACTCCGGACTGGAAAAGGGGTCAGGCGGCAATGTTGGACAGGGCCGCATCGGCAAGGATGAAAGCAGCGGCACGTTGCGCGATCATCATCGTCGGTGCGCTGGTGTTGCCGCTGATGATCGCCGGCATCACCGACGCATCGACCACCCGCAGCCCGGATACGCCGCGCACCCGCAACCGGGTATCGACCACGGCCATCGGATCGCTGTCCGGTCCCATCTTGCAGGTCCCGGTCGGGTGATAGGCGGTGTTGACCATCCGGCGCAGTGCAGCGTCGATCTCGGCATCGCCCTGCACCTGCGCGCCCGGTTCGATCTCGGCACCGGTCATTGCCTGCAACGCGGGCTGGGCGAAGATGCGGCGCGCCTCGCGAAAGCCGGCGATCAGCGTCTTCATGTCATAGGGATCGTCGAAGAAATTGGGGTCGATCCGCGGTTTGGCGTGCGGATCCGCGCTGGTCAGCGTCACCGATCCCTCGCTCCCGGGGCGCAGCAGCTGGACCAGCGCCATATAGCCGTGGCGGCGCGGGACGGAGCGGGCGTCGATCTTCAGCCCGGCGAGGAAGGTGATCTGGATGTCGGGCCGTCCGGTGCCATCGGTACAGAGGAAACCGCCGGCTTCCGCGACGTTCGACGCCAACATCCCTTCACGCTTCGCCAGATATTTGAACGGGCTGGCAAGGATGCGGGGGAGGGCACCGCGAGAGATCGCATAGGTTTCGCCGGTCGGGTTTTCCATCGCGACATGCACGGTCGGATGATCCTGCAGATGCTGTCCCACGCCGGGCAGGTCGTGAACCAGGTCGATCCCCAACCCCTGCAGATGCCGGGCCGGGCCGATGCCCGACAGCATCAGCAGCTGCGGCGAATTGATCGCGCCGGCGCACAAGACGATTTCGCGCCGGGCGGCAAGGATGCTGCGGGTGCCGGCACGCTCGATCTCGACACCGGTCGCCCGCCCCCGATCGATCACGATCCGCCGGACCAGCGTTTCGTCCAGCACCCGCAGATTGGGGCGCGCCATTGCCGGATGCAGGAAGGCGCGCGAACTCGACAGGCGGGTGCCGCGTCGCTGGTTGAGGTCGTAGCGGCCGAAGCCATCGGTCCGCTCGCCCGCGAAATCGTCGTTGCGGCGATGACCGGCCTGCTCGGCGGCATCGACGATCGCGGCGCTCACCGGATTGAACGATGCCGGCTTTTCAACGTCCAGTTCGCCGCCGGTGCCGTGCCACGACTTTGCCGGCCCATGATAATTCTGAAGCGCCTTGAACGCCGGCAGGACATCGTCATAGCCCCAGCCGTCATTGCCGGCGGCCCGCCATGCATCGTAATCGGCGCGCTGGCCGCGGATATAGACGCCGCCGTTGATCGCGCTGCATCCGCCGAACAGCTTGCCGCGCGGAAAGTTGATTGTCCGGTCGCCGATCGCGGCATTGCCCGACAGCTGGTGTTTCCAGTTGTAGCGGGCATGGGGCAGCAGGAAGATATTGCCGACCGGCAGCAGCGTCTTCAGGTTGACCGGCCAGCGGCGGTCGGACGGCCCAGCCTCGATCAGCAGCACGCGGTTGGCCGGATCGGCGGACAGGCGGTTCGCCATCAGGCTGCCGGCCGAGCCGGAGCCGATCACGATATAGTCGAACGTCTCGCTCATGGCAGTTGCTTTCCGACAGGGGCATGGGGGCGCGCGACGCGCGGAATATGCCCGCCAATGGCGATGAAGCCGACTGCGTTGACGAGCATCAGCCCCGTCAGCGCCCCGAAGAAGCCAAGGTTGGTGGCACCGACCAGCATCGCACCGGTCAGCGCGCTGACGATCGCGCCTGCCCGCCCGGCGGCTCCCATCACGCCCAGCCCGCGCCCGCGCAGCGCGGTGGGAAAGGCATAGGCGCCGACCGCGAACATCGCCGACTGCGCTGCGCTGGCGAACAGGCCGAGGGCGACCAGTGCCGCGAGCAGCGGGGTACGCGACGCTCCGGCACCAAGCGGCATCAACGCAAGCATCAGGCACACTGCCGAGCCGGTGAGCGCCATTGCGATCAGCACCGGCCGCGATCCGTACCGGACGATGGCCAGCGACGCGATCAGCGCGCCGATCGTACCCCCCAGGTTGAAGCAGGTCAGACCGATACTGGCAGTGCCAAGGTCGAACCCGATGCTGAACAACAGGGTCGGTGCCCAGTTGAACATCAGGTAGATCATGAACATGCCCGAAAACATCGCGATCGACAGGGCCATGGTGTCGCGGCGCATCGCCCCGGCGAACAGCGCAGAGATGGGGGCGAGCGGCATAGACGGCTGCCCGGACCGCACCGGCTCGACCGTCACGCCGTTCGGAACCTTCATCCGGGTCAGCAGTCGCGCCAGTTCGGCGCGACGTTCGGGCCGCATCGCGAGGAATCGCGGTGATTCCGGGAGGGCGAACCATAGGAACAGGGTAAAGGCCAGCGTGACGGCGCCCCCGGCGTAGAACAGCCAGCGCCAGCCAAATGCCGGCACGATCAGCGCCGCCGCCACGCCGCCGATGACCCCGCCGATCGAAACACACACCACGCCAAAGGTGACCGCGACGCTGCGCCAGCGCGCCGGGGTAAATTCGGCGATCATCGCGCTCGCCGTGCCGGGCACGCCGCCCAGTCCGATTCCGGCAATGACCTTCAGCACCGCCACCTGCCAGAAGGCGGTCGAGAAACCAGTCGCCAGCGTTGCGATTCCGAACAGCGCAACGCCGGCCAGCAATGCGCCGCGCCGACCGAACCGGTCGCCCATCGATCCGGCGGCCAGGGTGCCGATCGCCATCCCGACAAAGGCGAGTGCGAAGACATCACCCAGCCGGGATTTGCCGATACCCCATTCCTGCATGATCGATGGCGCGGCCAGCCCCAGCATCTGGTTGTCCAGCCCGTCGAGAATCACGGTCGCCGCGACCATCAGCACGGTCGACAACTGAAACGCGCTCATCGGCAGGTCGTCGATCGCGCTCTGCGCGGTGGGGTCTGCTGTCATGCCACCTGCCACATCACTCTCCCTGACCCCGGTATTTCCAGGTGTCGCCGCTCACGTCGTCATGGTCAGATGTCGAGGACAAGGCTCGCCGACCTGGCACCCGAGCAACACACCATGACCGACCGGTTCGCTGCCTTGTCCTCGTCCGACAGGAAGTGGTCGCGATGGTCGGGAATACCGTCCAGCACCTTCACCTCGCACGTGCCGCAAATCCCTTCCGAACAGGCAAAGCCGATGTCCACCCCGGCCGAGAGCAATGCGTCCAGCATCGTCTCGCCTTCCCCGACCGAGATCGTCTTGCCGCTGCGCACCAGTTCGAGCGTGTAGCCGCCATCGGTCGCCAGTTCGGTTTCGGCGGTGAAATATTCGATATGGGCATGACCCTTGGGCCGGTCGGCATTGATCGCGACAAAGGCGTCGAGCATTCCGGTCGGACCGCAGCAATAGAGATGCGCGTCGGGCGGTGCCGCGCGGCATATGCCGGCCAGGTCCAGTGGCTGCCCGCCGGCTATGCCGTCGAAGCGCACCATCGCCTGCGCATGATCCTGCAGCCGGTCGACATAGGCCGCCCGGTCGGGGGTCGCCGCGACATAATGGAGTTCCCAGCTACGTCCCATCGCTTCCAACCGGGCGATCATCGGGATCATCGGCGTGATGCCGATGCCGCCGGCGACCAGGACCGTATGGCTCGCATCCTCGACCATGGGAAAGTTGTTCTTCGGGTCGGAGATCTCGACGATCTGTCCCACGCGCCAGCTTTCATGGATGAAGCGCGATCCGCCCCGGCTGCTCGGGCTGTTATGGACCGCGATTTCGTAATGGTCGCGGATGGTGGGGTCGTTGACCAGCGAATAGCTGCGGGACAGGCCAGGTTGCAGATGAACGTCGACATGCGCGCCGGGCGCGAATGCCGGCATGGCGCCGCCATCGACTGGTTGCAGGATATAGGCGTTGATTCCCTCCGCCTCCCACCGGATCGCCTTGATCCGCGCGCGCATCAGAGCCTTACCCCGCGCGACGAGATCGGCCGTGCCAACCGATGGCCCCGTGCCATTTGCCACATCCCTTCGTCCACCTGCTGTCCTCCCTCTCCCGCCTCCCGCCGGCTCGCGAAGCGCCGTGCCGTCATGGCGATCATTCCGCCGCTTCGCTGTGTTGTGGCCAGCGCGTTGCCTGCGTCAGTGCCGCGGCATAGGCATTTTGCAAGCTGTCGTTCGGGTCGTGCAGGAACGACCCCGCCCGTGCCCGGTAGAACACCTCCGGATCCTCGATGCCGGGCGGCACGACGCCCTTGTTCGCAAGGGCGCGCGCGGCCAGCAGGACGCGGCGTCGCACCCGCGCGATCATCTGGTCGGTTGGTGCCAGGTTCTCGAAACTGTGGTCGGTGATCGGACCCATGCTCTCGGTCACCGCCTGGTCCTGCATGGTGATGTTCGGGATGCCGGTGAACTGCGTGCCGTTGCGCTGCGATTCCCGGTCGATACCCCAGTCGTTCGCTTCGCTGTCCGGCGAGCGCCAGCGACCGTACCAGTCGGTCGTGTTCGGCGCATATTCCAGTGGCGCGAACAGCGGCGTCCCGTCCTTCAGCGTCGAGGTATAGGCCGGATTGCCGGCATCGACGCCGCAGGTAATGTCGAACAGCATCGAATGTTCGTCGTCCACCGGCACCCACGCGCGCGCGATGGCCCGCGTGGAGAAGCGGTTGTTCGGCGTCTGCGTCCAGAAGGGGAACATGTAATGGGCGACACGCCAGCTCATCTGGCCATCGTCATTCGGTCGGTAGCCGCCATACATCACGCCCCAGTCGGACTGCGCGACCTCATATTCGGGGGCGCGGTTCAGCACGGTCGGACGCATCGGGTGATCCTCGTCCAGATCCTCGGCGTCGAGCGATCCGACATGCAGGAACCCGACATGGCTGGTATCGATGTCGCCTTCCAACGCCTGCAGCCAGTTGCAGTCGCGCTGCAGGCACCAGATTTCGGCGTCGGGCGACATCGTCGCCTCGATGCGCGGCAACGGCGGCGGGGCGGCCTGGTTCTCGCCCATATAGACCCAGACAAGGCCGTTGGCCTCATGGGTCTTGTAGGCCTTGGCATGGACCTTTTCCTTGAAGTCCATCCTGGCGGGGACCGAGGGCATGTCGACGCACTTGCCGTCCACGTCGAATTTCCAGCCGTGATAGACGCAGCGGATACCGCTTTCCTCGTTGCGGCCGATGAACAGCGATGCGCAGCGATGCGGGCAGCGATGGTCCATGATGCCGACGCGCCCGGTGCTGTCGCGGAACGCGATCAGCTTTTCGCACAGGATCATCAGCCGGATCGGATCGCCGTCCGCCACCAGTTCGGAGGATAGGCAGGCCGGAACCCAATATTGCCGCATGAAACTGCCCATGACCGTTCCCGGTCCGACGCGGGTCATGTCTGCACTGTCACTCGATTGCATGATCGGGCCCCATCTCCTGGCCGAAGGATCATTCCATGGCGGACGCCATGTCGATCCCGGCATTCTTGCTTCCCGTCCTTGTTAGGGCGCGCGCCATCCGCGCCCCAATCGGAAGAAGGTCGTACCATTCAACTACCGGAACGAAGCCATTGCTTCCATTCGTTAAGTGCGGCTTGTCTCGAACCGGAGGCGGAGAAACATCCGCCCGGTTTCAGGGGTGAGGATGAATAGGCACATGAAAAAAGCTATATCAATCAACGCATTGGCGGTTGCCACGATGTTGGCTCTCCCG
>CAJYRU010000144.1 GCA_913777295.1 uncultured Sphingomonas sp.
CGCATCTCGCTGGGCATGAAGCAGCTCGAGAGCGATCCGTGGGACGGCGCCGCCGCCAAGTATCCGGTCGGCGCGAAGCTGTCGGGCCGCGTCACGAACATCACCGAATATGGTGCGTTCGTCGAGCTGGAAGCCGGCATCGAGGGCCTGGTCCACGTCAGCGAAATGTCCTGGACCAAGAAGAACGTCCACCCGGGCAAGATCGTCTCGACCTCGCAGGAAGTCGAAGTGGTGGTGCTCGAGGTCGACGAGGACAAGCGTCGCATCTCGCTGGGCCTGAAGCAGGCGCAGAACAATCCGTGGGAGGCGTTCGCCGCCGCGCACCCGATCGGCTCGACCGTCGAGGGCGAGGTCAAGAATGCGACCGAATTCGGTCTGTTTATCGGCCTGGACAACGACGTCGACGGCATGGTCCACATGTCCGACATCGCCTGGGGCGTGTCGGGTGAGGACGCGCTGAATCTGCACCGCAAGGGCGAAGTGGTTCAGGCCGTGGTGCTCGACATCGACTCGGAGAAGGAGCGCATCTCGCTCGGCATGAAGCAGCTCGAGCGCGGCGGTCCGGTCGCGGCGGGCGCTGGCGATCGCCTGGGCAAGAACCAGGTCGTCACCGTCACCGTGCTCGAGGTCCGCGACGCGGGTCTGGAAGTGCAGCAGGGCGACGACGGCGCGACCGGCTTCATCAAGCGCACCGACCTCGGCCGCGACCGCGACGAGCAGCGTCCGGAGCGCTTCCAGGTCGGGCAGAAGTTCGACGCGATGGTCACCGGCTTCGATCGTTCGAAGAAGCCGACCTTCTCGATCAAGGCGATGCAGATCGCCGAAGAGAAGCAGGCCGTTGCGCAGTACGGTTCGTCCGACTCGGGCGCGTCGCTGGGCGACATTCTGGGCGAGGCGCTGAAGGCGCGCGGCGAACAGAAGTAAGCCTTAGCCTGCCGACAAGGCGGAAACAGGAACGGGGCGCTCCGGATAGGGAGCGCCCCGTTTTTTTCGTTCATTCGAAAGGCGGATTGTTACGGGTGATAGACATAGGTTAGTGCAAACGAATGTCCCGATCGCACCGTTCCGGGATATGGTTCTGAAATGGCGGGGGAAATAATGATCCGATCCGAACTGGTTCAGCAAGTGGCCCAGGAAAATCCCGAACTGCCGCTGCGGGATGTCGAACGGATCGTCGCGACCTTCTTCGACGCCATCACCGAACAGCTGCGCAGCGGCGGGCGCGTCGAACTTCGTGGCTTCGGCGCCTTTTCGACCCGCGCGCGCGATGCCCGCACCGGCCGCAACCCGCGTACCGGCGAAGCGGTCGACGTGGATGCGAAGCGTGTGCCCTATTTCAAGCCGGGCAAGGAAATGCGCGCGCGCCTGAACGTCTGAGGGCGTACCGCACCGGGACGGATTTGCCCCCTTTCGCGCGCGCGCTCCCTGCCGCATGTCATGGTCGGAACCGATAGAGGACCGGCCGATGACTGCCCGATGGATGCTGACTTTCGCCCTGGTGCTGTCGGCCGCGCCGCTCCCCGCGCAGCAGCGCGCCGCACCGTTTGTGATCGAACAGACCGGCGAGGGTTTCTCCACGATCGATGCGGCGGTGACCGCGGTACGGGACGGGACCGCCACGATCCTGATCGCGCCCGGCACCTATCGCGACTGCACGGTGCAGACCGGCGGCGACATCACCTATCGCGCCCGCACGCCGGGCACGGTCATCTTCGATGGCGGCGCGTGCGAGGAGAAGGCGACGTTCGTCCTGCGCGGGCGGCGCTCGACGGTGGACGGCATCGTGTTTCGCCGCATCCGTGTGCCCGATGGCAATGGCGCGGGCATCCGGACCGAGATCGGCGACCTGACCGTCACCAATTCGACCTTCCTCGACAGCCAGGAAGGGATATTGGGCGGCAATCCGGACGGACAGCAGCGCATCCGCATCGACCGCTCGACCTTTGCGGGTCTTGGCCAATGCGACGAGACGACCGACTGTTCGCATTCGGTGTATCTGGGCAATAACGGGTCGATCACCATCACCCGATCGCGCTTCGAACGCGGCACCGGCGGCCATTACGTAAAGATCCGCGCGCCCCGGATCGAGATTACCGATTCCAGCTTCGACGACAGCCGGGGCAGCAAGACCAACTATATGATCGACCTGCCTGAAGGTGCCACCGGGCTGATCGCGCGCAACACCTTTGTCCAAGGCAAGGCGAAGGAAAACTGGACCGGGTTCATCGTGGTTGGCGCCGAAAAGCATACCTTCCCGGCGCGGGGCCTGAAGGTCGAGGACAATGATGCGCGGCTGGCACCGGGGGTCGAGAAAAGCCCGGCGTTCGTTGCCGACTATACCGGCGATGGCGTGGCGGTCGGCGCCAACCGGTTGGGCGCAGGGGTGCGCAAGTTCGAGACGCGCTGACCGCTTTGTGCTTCGGGTGCCGGGTGATCTACGATAGTCGTCCGCTCATGCAGTACCGTTTCGTCCTTGCGCCGCTCATTCTCTTGCTGGCCCCGCCAGCGCTGTCGGCGCCGCGGCAATCGCCACCGGCGAACGTCCTGAATCTTCTGTCCCGCTGGAGCCAGCAGCCCGATGCCGTGCGGCGAGCGGATGCTCCCGTCCTTCGGCGCCCCTTGTCGAAGGCGGAGGCAGATGTTGCGGTCAAGCTGCTGGCTGCCGCACGTGATCGCAGGACGGAAGCGGATGATCGACGCGTGATCGCCGCAAAGGCGATCACGCTCGGCGACAAGACGCTACGGTGGGAAAGCAGGACGTTCGGCAATGCCCCGTTCGGCAAGCGCAGTCTGTGGATTTCGATGCATGGCGGCGGCAATGCCGCGCCGGCGGTCAACGACCAGCAATGGCGCAACCAGATCGGGCTGTACCAGCCGGCGGAGGGCATCTACCTGGCTCCGCGTGCGCCGACCGATACGTGGAATCTGTGGCATGAGGCGCATATCGACCCGCTGTTCCAGCGGCTGATCGATGTGCAGGTTGCGATCAACGGTGTCGATCCGGACCGCGTCTATCTGCTCGGCTATTCGGCGGGGGGCGATGGCGTGTGGCAGTTGGCGCCGCGCATGGCCGACCGGTTCGCGGCGGCGGCGATGATGGCGGGCCATCCGAACGAGGTCGGCGTCGCGGGACTGCGGAACCTGCCGTTCGCGATCTTCATGGGCGGGGCGGACGCCGCCTATGACCGCAACCGGATTGCGGCGGAGAAAGGTGCCGAACTGGAGCGGCTGCACGCGGCTGATCCGGGCGGCTATGTGTCGATGACGCGGATCTATCCGGGGCTGCCGCACTGGATGAATCGCAAGGATGCGGAAGCCTTGCCATGGATGGCGCAGTTCACGCGCAATCCGTGGCCGAAACGTATCGTGTGGGTGCAGGACGACGTGACCCACGATCGCTTCTACTGGCTGCAGATCCCGGATGGGAGCCAAGCGAAGGCCGGCGACCGGATCAATGCGCGGGTCGAGGGGCAGGCGATCACGATCGATGGCGCGGTACCGGCCGGGTTGACGCTACGCCTGTCCGATCAACTGATCGATCTCGACCGGCCGGTACGGGTGACGGTCAACGGCCGGGTGGCGTTTGCGGGGAAGGTCCCGCGCACCGCCGCCGCGATCGTCCGCTCGCTGGAGGAGCGGGCCGATCCGGCGTCGGCGGCCACGGCGCTGTTGCGGCTGCCGTGAGTTGGCGCGTCTGTTGAGGTAGTTCTCGACAGACGCTTCTCGACAAGCTCGAAGCTGCTCGAACCGAACGGAGGCCGAACCGATTAGCGGCAGGTCGATCCGGTGCCCGGATTGAGGTCGAGGCAGCGGCCGTCGATCTCGTTCTTTGGCACGTTCAACCCGATCGTGGCGGCCAGCGTCGGCAGGATGTCGACCGTTTCGACGCCGAACGGCTCCTCGAACCCGCCGGCGCCCTTGCGCCAGAACAGGATCGGCACGCGCCGGTCATAGTCCCAGAAGCTGCCATGGGTCGCCACCGCACTGCCGACGACCGGGTGCGGCAGGGTCAGCACGCGCGGCTTCATCGCGACCAGCAGGTCGCCCGAGCGCGGCGGGTAATAGGAGGCACGGGCGCGTTCAAGGAGCGTCCAGGTTTCCGGGGGCGTGTTCGGTACGGTCGTCGCCATGACCTGCGCCCGGGTGAAGACCGCCTGCGTCTGCGGATGGGCGGCGAACATCGCAATGGCTTCGCGCTCGACCGCCGACTTCTGTGCCGGCGTCAGCTTGACGTCGTACCACACATCGCCGTTGACCCCGCCGAACAGGATCGGCCCGGCAATGCCGAGCTTCCGCCCGATCGCCTGCCCGATGCCCTCGACGGTCAGTTCGCCGTCCTGCCGCACGGCTTCGGGGATGGCGTGTTCGGCGTGGCGTTCGCTGGCGTCGCTGCCGCCATGGTCGGCGGTCAGCACGACCTGATAATCGACGCCGGTGGCGTCCAGCACCTTGAAGAACTCGCCCAGGCTCTGGTCGAGCGAGGTAAGTTGCAGGCACATCTCGCTGCCTTCGGTGCCATAGCCGTGCCCGACATAGTCGGTGGCCGACGCGCCGATCGAGATGATGTCGGTCTGCGGTCCCTGGCCCAGCTTCATGTCCTGGATCAGACCGGCGGCGAGCGCCAGGACGGCGGCGTCATATTCGGGCGAGCGGCGGAAATTGGCGACGTCGCCGGCGTCACGCGCGAAGCGGCCGGTGCCGATCGTCTTGCCCGCGACGGAAACCGCACGCGCAAGCGGCTGGCAGAAGGTCGGCAGCGTCATCGGCGGCTGGGCAGTTGCGATCTGCTTCGCCACCGCCGCATTCGCGCGCGCGACCACCGGCGGCATCTTGCGCCCGGCATAGCTGACGAAGCCGTCCTTGCCGAACCACCAGAGTTCGTCGACCTTGTGCCCGCCCATCATTACCGCCGCGCGGTCCTTACCCGCGACCGAGACTACGCGGGTGCGCGGGTCGGCGGCCTTCATCCGTTCGCCCAGCGTCGGCACCATCAGGTGGACGTCGGACACGGTATAATCCTTGAAGGTCGAACCGGGTACGCGTTCATCCTCCGCGCAATAGACCTTGTGATCGGGGCGATCGGTGCTGCGCTGGTCGATCCAGTCATTGGCGATGATGCCGGTGCGGGCCGGACGCGACCCGGTTAGGATCGTGGAATGGCCTGGGCAGGTCTCGGTCGCGGCATGGCTCTGATAGCCCGAGGGAAATACCGCGCCCTGCATCATCCGCACGAAGCCGCCGGTGAAGCGCGCGCGATATTCCGCGAACAGGTCGGCCGAAAACTGATCGACCGAAATGGCGACGATCAGCTTTGGCGGGGTCGCGGGATAGGTCGGTGGGACCGGCACATCGGCGGCGGCCGGGGCCGGCGCGGCGGTCTGCGCCAGGGCGGGGGCGGCAGTGCCGAGCATCAGCGCGGCAAGGGTGAGGAAACGCATCGAGGTACTCCGCGGACGGTGCATAAGTCGCCAAACTTCGCTACCCGGCGGATATGACACCGGCAAGAACGCTGTGGCGGCTCCTCCTCATCCTTTCGGCATTCGTGACGGCGGGCGCCGCCGTGGCGCAGGTGCCGGGGCAACGCCATGTCCAGATGCGGATCGTCGCGGAGAGCGATACGCCGGCGGCGGGATCGCGCGTCACGCTGGCGCTGGTGTCGGTGCCCGATGCGGGCTGGCATGGCTATTGGAAGAATCCCGGTGCGGTCGGAACGCAGCCGCGACTCGACTGGACGCTGCCCGCCGGCGCACGGGTTGGTGCCCTGCGCTATCCGGTGCCCGAACGGCTGACCGTCGCCGGGATCATCAACTATGTCTATGAACGGCCATGGACCATCCTGACCGAGCTGCAGCTGCCCGCCGGGCTGGCGAAGGGGGGCACGGTGCCGGTGCGTCTCGCCATCGATTATCTGGTCTGCACCCGTGAAATCTGCGTGCCCGAAAAGGACGAACTGTCGACCATGCTGACCATCGGCGACGGCGCGGTAAGTGCCGAACGGCGGGCGCAGTTCGATGGATGGCGCCGCGCACTGCCCCGGCCGCTGGGGTCCCCGGCGGTGTTCCAGGCCGGCGAGCCGCTGCGACTGCGCGTGCCGTTTCCCGCATCGCAGGCGATCGGCGACGCCTATTTCTTTCCCGAAACCGAAAACGCGATCGACTATGACGCGCCGCAGATCGTCCGTCGTGACGGTGATGCGATCGTCATCGAAACGAAGGGGACGGGCAAACCGGCAGTGATCGACGGCGTATTGGCGACCGGAACAGGGCAGGGCTTTGCGGTCCGTGCGATCCCCGGCGCGGTGGCGGCCGCCGCCGAACCGGCCCCGATCCGTGCAGCGTTGATCGCCTTTGCCGGCGCGCTGCTGGGCGGGCTGCTGCTCAATATCATGCCGTGCGTGTTTCCGATCCTGAGCCTGAAGGCGCTGAGCCTTGCCCGATCGGGCGAGTCGGCGGCCCATGCGCGGGCGGAGGGGGTGGCCTATACCGCCGGTGCCGTCGTCACCTGCATGGCGCTGGGCGGGATATTGCTGGCGATCCGCGCGGCGGGTGTGGCGGCGGGATGGGCGTTCCAGCTGACCGATCCGCGCGTCGTGCTGCTACTGCTGGTGCTGACCGGTGCGATCGCGCTGAACCTCGCCGGCTTGTTCGAGCTGCCGACACCGCAGGTCGGCAACCGCAGCGGGCGGGGCGGGGCATTCGCCACCGGCGCGCTGGCCGCGTTCGTCGCGACTCCGTGTACCGGGCCGTTCATGGGTGCGGCACTGGGATCGGCGCTGGTGCTGCCGCCGGTCGCGGCGATGGCGGTATTTGCCGGGCTGGGCTTTGGCCTTGCGCTGCCGTTCCTGTTGCTGGGTTTCGTACCGGCACTCCGCCGTCGCCTGCCCAGACCGGGCGCATGGATGGATGTATTCCGCAAGGGGCTGTCGGTGCCGATGTTCCTGACCGCGCTGGCGCTGGCGTGGATATTGGGTCGGCAGGCCGGGGTCGACGGCATGGCGCTGGGGCTGGGGGCGCTGCTGCTCGCCGGACTGGGGCTGTGGTGGACCGGACGGCGCCAGCAGCGCGGCCGTGACCGGGCATGGTGGCCGGGAATCGCGGCGCTGGTGCTGGCGGTGGCGGGCGCCACGCTGGTGCAGCGCGCGCCGCCGGCGGGGGCGGCACCGACCGGGATCGCCGGCGCCGAACCGTTCAGCGAGGCAAGGCTGGCGGCGCTGCGGGCCGAGGGCAAGCCGGTGTTTGCCTATTTCACCGCCGACTGGTGCCTGACCTGCAAGGTCAACGAACGCGCCGCGATCGAGACGCAGGTGGTCGCCGATGCTTTTGCAAAAGGCGGGGTGAAGGTGCTGGTCGGTGACTGGACCGATGGCGATCCGACGCTCGGCCGCTTCATCGAGGCGCATAACCGAGCCGGCGTGCCGCTCTACCTGTGGTACGCGCCGGGAGAACGCGACGCGCGCGTGCTGCCACAGGTGCTGACGCCGGCAACGCTGACCGAATTGGTACCGCCCCGCACTTAGCCGCTTGCCAGCTCCGATTTCGCAGCGCAGCATGGGGAGCATTATCCGTCAGGCGGCGTTGGGGGTTGAATGGGGCAGGCGTTCGACGAAATCTGGGGACATGGCGGGCCGGATCATCCGCGCACCGACCTTTCGGCACTGGCACGATGGATGCGCGAGGTGCCGTCCCACGAGTTGAAGCGCCGCCTGCAATCCGCCGAAGCGACCTTTCGCCAGCTGGGCATCACCTTTGCCGTCTATGGCGACAGCGAAGCGGCGGAACGGATCATCCCGTTCGACATCGTGCCGCGCGTCTTCATGGCGGATGAATGGGCGCGGCTGTCCAAGGGACTGATCCAACGGACCCAGGCGATCAACGCGTTCCTCGACGACATCTATGGCGAACGCCGCATCCTGAAGGCCGGGGTGCTGCCGCCCGACCTGATCTTCGGTAATGCGCAGTTCCGGCCGGAAATCGCGGGCATCCGCCCGCCGCATGGCGTCTGGGCGCATATCTGCGGCATCGATCTGGTGCGTACTGGGCCGGATGAATTCTATGTGCTGGAGGACAATGCCCGCACGCCATCGGGCGTGTCGTACATGCTGGAAAATCGTGAGGCGATGATCCGGCTGTGCCCCGAGCTGTTCCGCAATTTCCGCGTGGCGGCGGTCGACAGCTATCCCGACAAGCTGCTGGAGACGATGCGATCGGTCGCGCCGCCGGGGGCCGGCGCGCATCCGACCTGCGTCGTGCTGACGCCGGGGCACTTCAATTCGGCCTATTACGAACACAGCTTCCTCGCCGATTCGATGGGCGTCGAGCTGGTGGAGCCGGCCGACCTGCTGGTCGACGACGATGTCGTATGGATGCAGACCATCGCCGGCCGGGTACGGGTCGACGTGATCTATCGCCGGATCGACGACGACTATATCGATCCGGTCGTGTTCCGGCCCGAATCGCTGCTCGGCGTACCCGGCCTGATCGCGGCATATCGCGCGGGCAACGTGGCGCTGGTCAACGCACCGGGTAACGGCATAGCCGACGACAAGGCGATCTACAGCTACATGCCCGAAATCGTCCGCTTCTATTCGGAAAGCGAACCGCTGCTTCCCAATGTCGAGACGTGGCGCTGTCGCGAGCCGGAGGCGCTTAAATATGTCCTCGACCATCTGGACGAGGTGGTGGTCAAGCTGGTCGACGGATCGGGCGGATACGGAATGCTGGTCGGGCCGACCGCATCGAAGCAGGAGATCGAGGATTTCCGCGCCGCGCTGATCGCCGAGCCGCAACGCTATATTGCCCAGCCGACGCTGGCGCTGTCGACCGTGCCGACCCTGACCGAAGCCGGCCTGGCTCCGCGGCATGTCGATTTCCGTCCGTTCGTGCTGACCGGCGCGGACAAGGTGCAGGTGGTGCCAGGTGGCCTGACCCGGGTCGCGCTGAAGGAAGGATCGCTGGTCGTCAATTCCAGTCAGGGCGGCGGCACCAAGGACAGTTTCGTGCTGATGGACGACGCTCCGGTGCAGTCGCAATCGCTGGGCGACATGACCCAGACCCAGGGAGGGCGCTGACATGGCGATGCTGTCGCGCACCGCCGCCTCGCTCTACTGGCTGGGCCGTTATGTCGAACGCGCCGATTTCTTGGCGCGACTGGTGGAGGCGACCGTGCGGCTCGATGCGCTGTCGTCGCGGCCGGCCGGGGATGCGGCGTGGGCCAGTGCGCTGGCGGTCAGCTATACCGAGGACAGCTTTGCCGCCACGGGCCGGGCGGTGGGTCAGGGATCGGTCGCGCGGTTCCTGACGTGCGATCGCAGCCATGCCGGATCGATCCTGTGGTGCCTCGACGCCGCGCGCAACAATGCGAAGGCGGTGCGTACCGCACTGACCCGCGACGCGTGGACTGCGATCAACCGCGCCTGGATCGTCTTCAACGCGCCGCGTGGGGAGGAGGGCGAGGACATCCTGAACCTGGTCGAGGCGATCAAGGCCGAAGCACGCGGGTTCGAAGGCGCGGTCCAGCGCATGATGAAGAACGAGGCGACGTGGTTCGTCCAGCTGGGCGCCGCGATCGAACGGGCCGACAATACCGCGCGTCTCATCGACGTGAAATATCACCTGCTGCTGCCCGAGGGGGAACGGATCGGCGGCGCCATCGACCGCGACCAATGGACGACGATCCTGCAGACGGTGTCCGCCGTCACCGCCTATCGCTGGCTTTACAGCGAGGGGCTGCGGCCGGCCAACGTCATCGAACTGCTGCTGTCGCGTGGTGAGGTGCCGCGCAGCCTCGCCGCCTGTGTCGACGAAACGGTCGAGATGCTGAACATGCTGGGCAAGCGCACCGGATTCCAGGGGGAGGCCGATCGCATGGCGCGTGCGCGCCTCGCGCGAATGCAGAAGACGCGGGCGCACGAGGTCATCGTCAGCGGCCTGCACGAATATCTGGCCGCCTTCATCCGGGAGAATGCGATGCTCGACGCCGCGATCGCCCGCCAGTTCCGCTTCATCTGATGCGGCTGTCGGTCCACCACGAAACGCGCTACCGCTTTACCGAGCCACAGGCGCGGATCGTCCAGCTGTTGCGGCTGTTTCCGGGCGACACCAGCCACCAGACGGTGGTGAACTGGCGCATCGATGTCGATTGCGACGCA
>CAJYRU010000145.1 GCA_913777295.1 uncultured Sphingomonas sp.
CTCGCTCTGGGCGCGCTCCAGCGGATCAGATGAGAGCGCCCATACTGTGATCCCCGCATCGGTGAAGTCACTTTGCATCCCGTTCAGCGTGGTCAGATACTGTTTGCACAGGGGGCAGTGCTTCCCACGGTAGATGACCAAGAGGCGCCATCCTTCGGCGGATGCCGGAGCGATCGTATCACCGGTGACGCTCCGCCACTCGAACTGGGGAAACGGTGCTCCAGCTTCAAATTTCTTGGCGATGCTCATGTCTTGTCCTTTAGAGTTACCGTCGTTGGGAGACGTCGCTGACTTCGATCCGGTTCCCGAGGATAGCTGGCGACCAACGATGTTGATTTAGGGTACGACAATCGGAGTCGGTTTAGCCGCCGCCCTGCAATCATAATGGATCAACGAGCCTGTGCGTCCCTGCGCCTTCACAACTTTCCCGATCGCGTGCGCAGCGTGCGCGTGCCTCTTCACAAAGGTTCAGCCGGCAGTGCGCGTCCTGCCAATCAGCAGGCTGAAAACGTAACCCAGAGCCGCGCCGAAAATGACGTGCAGCGTGGCTGTCATGATTGGTGCCATGATACCGAGATTAAGGGCGAAGAGACCAGCTCCCGCCATCGGCATGATGACAACCATCATCACCAGCCAACCGATCAGGCCTAGAATGATCCCTTGCACCACTGTGCTGCCAGGCAACCGGCCGACGAGCAGAGCAAAGACGACGCCGTAGCCAATTGTACCGATCATGAAATGGCCGAGCCAGCCAAGTGAGGTGTTGCCCGGCGCGCCCATCATTGCGGCCAGCATCGATGCGATATCGAGCTGGGGCATGATCCCCATCATACCCTTCATCACCATCATCATGGAAAGAACGAGTGTTGCGACGAAGGCCGCGCCCATGGATTTGCCGACATTTGCCACCGATCATCTCCTTGGATTGTTTGATTCTGTATTCGTCGGAAGAGCGCGGGAAGTTACAGCCCATCCCGTCAGGAAATGCGGAACAGTCGATCCAAGGAAAGCCGGCCACCGCCCCATGCGATCAGCGGCAGCATCAATCCTGCCCAGCTCAGATGGGTCGGCCACGCATCCGGATAGACGAAGATCTCGATCACCATGGTCATCCCCAGCAAGGCAGCGGCAGACAGTCGGGTAAAAAGACCAAGGACGAGCAGGATCGGGAATACGAGCTCGGCCGTCGCCGCGAGATAGGCCGCCGTGACCGGCGGGATCAGCGGGAGGGCATATTCAGTCTGAAACAGTGCGATGGTTTCCGGCTTCATGGTGAGAATGCCATCGACCTTGGTCCGTCCGGACAGGAAGAACACGCTCGCGATACCAAGGCGTTGCACCAGCAGCAGGAACGATGGAGGCAGGAGACGGCCTGCTAGTAATGCCGCACGGGCGAAGGGCCGGTGCCGCGCGGGCGTATCAACGACGTTCGACGTCATGATGGTATCATCCTCAGGAAACAGGTGTTTGGAGGGCACCTTTCGACAGGAGGCGCGCGACGATCGAGGCGAGATCTGCGTCCGGACACGCGGTCAGCGTCCGCTCTGCGCATTCGACAAGGGGCAGGCCCGATACAAGAAGATCGAGGAACAGAATGTCTGCCCATGGCACCGCGTCGGCCGTGACGAAGGCGTCGCCGCGAGTCAGGTGAATGCCACCCGGCTGCCAGGCGACGTCGAACGGCTCGACAAGGTCTGTCTGATGGGCAAGCCAGATGGCTGCTGCGGGACCCTCGAACCAGGCATGGCGGGATGCCGGATGCAGCGGCTGAATATACGCGGCATTCTCGGTGAGATCGATTGTCGAAAAGGTTTTGGCGGAAAGCGGCTCGACATCGGGCGCAAAGAACGCCTCGGTCCACAACAGATCGATGCGCGCGACATCGGCCAGATATGGCAATTCCGCCCGTATCGGATGTCCGGCCAGATAGGTTGGGAACGATGCTCCGTAGGTTGCCATGACCGGCGTCTCGGGGCGGTGCGTTCTCGCGTAATCCAGCGCGATGCCCGCAAATGCCGCCGCCCCAAGCAACGCCTCGATCCGTGGATAATTCGCGGCCAGGGCGTCGATAGCCGCCGACAGTGACGTGTTCCGATAGACTGCAAATCCCGGCAGAGCGGCCAGCTCCGGGTTCGTCGGATCAACGATCAAGGAGTCGGCGAACCACCGTTGGAAAGCGCCGAGTTCAGGCATGATGGCGCTCCCGCGCCGCGGCAAGGATTTTCGCCGCCCGGTCTCGTTCGGCCATGAGCTCTTCGAAGGGTGGAATATTGCCGTCGCGCTCGATCAGCGTCGGCCTCGCGCCGATCCTGTCGATCAGGTGCCGGTACAGCGACCATACCGCCTCGACTACGGGAGCGTCGTGGCTATCAATCAGCAGGGCATCCCCCAATCCCGGATCGGGCGTATGTCCGGCAAGGTGAATCTCACCGATGGCGTCCGATGGCAGCGCGTCGAGATAGACATGCGGATCGTAGCCGAGATTATTCGACGACACATGGACGTTGTTGACGTCTACCAGCAGGCCGCACCCGGATCGGACGACAAGTTCGGCAAGAAAGTCGGTTTCGCTCCATTCGTGCCCGTCGAGGTGCAGATACAGCGACGGGTTCTCGATCAGCACCGATCGGCCGAGCGTGGCCTGCATTCGATCGATATTGTCGACGATCCGGTACAGCGCCTGAGTCGTGCGTGGAAAGGGCAACAGGTCGGGAAAGCAGGTCGCGCCGCTACGCGACCAAGCGAGGTGCTCGGAAACAAGGAAAGGCTGGTAGGTGCCGACAAGTGCCTTCAGTCGGGCAAGATGATCGACATCGGGCGCTTCGTCACTCGCGAGCGAGAGGCCGACACCGTGCATGGACAGGGGATGAGCCTCGCTGATCGCTGCCAGCATTCGCTTCCGGATGCCGCCCGCGACCATGTAGTTCTCTGGATGAACCTCGCACCACAGTCCGACCGCCGGCGATCGCAACACGCCATCGAGATGCTCGGGCTTGAAGCCGATTCCGGCGGTCGGGTGCATGGATCAGGCCGCCTTCGGGGTCAGCGAGCCAGGACCTTTGGGCGTCGAGATCTTGGTGCAGGTGCCGGCCTTGACCATCTTCCAGGCATTGCCCTGATAATTGACCTTGGAAGTCCCGGCGCACGTCGTGCCGGCGCCAGCCTTGCAGTCATTCTTTCCGGCGAGAGCGACGCCGTAGCATTTCTCCATACCCTTCATGCCCATCTTCCCGCCCATTGGCTGGGACTGGGCGAGCGCGGCCCCCGAAGCGAGGCTCGACAGCGCAAGAGCGGCGACGCTGAGATTGATCGTTTTCATGGATTTGCTCCGAAGCGAGATTGGCGTGCCGCGAGGGCACGACAGCCAATCCGAACGAAGCCGTGCAAAAGTTACAGGCTGAGAAGTTCGGCGAACGAATTTCGATGTAACCTTTGGGTATTTTCGCGCGAAGAGGGATGCGTAACGGCCCGGTGGACATGACAGAGGCAGATCTGAAGCTCTTGATGGTCGCCGGTATGGCGGGCGATGGGCGCGCACAGAGCGCGTTGCTGTCGAGCTGCGCCGTCCGTTTACGCGCCTATTTCGCCCGAAGACTGGCAGGGCGCGATCATGATGTGGAGGATCTCGTGCAGGATACGCTAATCGCGATTCATACCCGGCGCGAGAGCTATGATCCCGCATTGCCGCTGACCGCATGGCTCTATGGCATAGCGCGCTACAAGCTGATCGATCATTTCCGGCGGAACGGCATTCGTGCGACCGTACCGATCGACGATATTCCCGAGGCGGCTATCGAAGATGATGGCGATACCGTTCTGGCGCGGATCGATATCGACCGCATGTTGGCGACACTTCCCGCCAAACAGGCAGCAGCGATCCGCTTGACTCGCATCGATGGCTTTGCCGTGACCGAGGCTGCCGACCGTAGCGGACAAAGCGAGGCGTCGATCAAGGTCGGGGTACATCGCGGGCTTAAAGCGCTGAGCGTGGCGATAAAGGGCAGACGCTTGTGAACACCGACGATCTCATCGCCGAGCTGGCGGCCGACACCCGGCCCGTGCGCCCGGGAACGGCTGCCTGGCGGATTGCCGGCGCGCTGCTCGCAGGCGGTTTTGTGTCGCTGATCGTGCTCGATATGATTCTGGGTGCTCCCTTGCGCGCAGTCGCGACGACCGGGATCATGGTTTTCTCGGTCAAGCTTTCCTACGCGATCGCGATGACGGCGATCGCCGCGGGACTTCTTCTCACGCTGGGTCGACCCGGACATCGGATCGGCTTGCGATGGGCGTGGCTGCTGGCACCGTTCATGATCGTCCTGGCTGCCGCCTCGATGGAAATGACCAGCATCACCCCGCAGGCGCGTATCGGTCTTGTCCTCGGATCGACATGGGCAACCTGCCTCACGGCGACGATCGGGCTCAGCGTGCCGGTGTTCATGGCCTTGCTGTGGGCGTTTCGACGTCTGGCGGCGACACAGGTCATGTTGACCGGTCTGTTGGCCGGCATGACGTCCGGGGCAATGGGTTGCGTCGTCTATGCGCTCTACTGCCCCGAACAGGCGGCATCATTCATGCTCGTCTGGTACACCGGCGGAATGTTGGTGTCGGCGCTGCTCGGGGCGGTGTTCGGCTCCCGGCTGCTACGCTGGTGACGGCCGTGGCCAGGCTTATCCGCATTATTCACGAGCCCGATGGTGAGACGATCGCCGAAGGCGAAGTCGGTTTGTGGGGCATCACTCCGTTCGAGGGAAATTACTATATCTCCCGGCGGTGCCTGAAGACGAAGGGTTTCCGCACGACCTGGCTTCCCGGTCTGTGCATTTACAAATTCCTTTATGTCTGGCTGGATTTCGTCGCAGCGGACGGCACGCGCGATCGGATGCTGGGCTGGCGTTACTGGCTCCCCAATCCGCTGTTCTTTTTCATCGCCTTCCGTGTCGCGGTGCCCCAGGTTGCGTCGACCCTGCGCGTCGTCGATCTTGATACGACACGCTGACGAACAGCATGTGCAGGGGGCAGCGCGCGGGAAACTGGCCCGGCCTGTAACCTTTCGCATTCGTCATCCGAACACATGAACAGGACCGTCCATC
This sequence comes from uncultured Sphingomonas sp., assembly GCA_913777295.1. Lineage (GTDB taxonomy): Bacteria > Pseudomonadota > Alphaproteobacteria > Sphingomonadales > Sphingomonadaceae > Sphingomonas. Next base: position 5,091 of record CAJYRU010000145.1, read on the forward strand.
AGGTCCTGTTCATGTGTTCGAAAGGATGATAGGTTGAAATTTCCAGTCATGCTGGCCGTCATGGCTACATCCGCGATTGCGGCCATCGCACCGGCGCAAGCAGCCGAGGTCCGTCCCTTCGACGCACGCGCCTTCGCTCAGGCACAGAAACAAGGACGACCGATCCTTGTCGATGTCTTTGCGGATTGGTGCCCGACCTGCAAGGCGCAGGCGCCGGTCATCGAGCGCATCGCAAAGTCGCCGTGGGCGTCGAAAATGATCGTTTTCCGCCTGAATTTCGACACGCAGAAAGCTGCGTGGAAGCAATTGGGTGTCCGTCGGCAAAGCACGCTCATCGCCTTTCGAGGTCCGCGTGAAACCGGGCGTCTCGTCGGCGATACCGATCCCGCGCGCATCGAGGCATTGATCCGTTCGCCGATCGCGTGACGACGCTCAATCCGCTGCTCGCTTATCTGGCGGGGGTGCTGTCCATCCTGTCACCCTGTGTTCTGCCGCTGGTGCCGATCGTTTTCGGAACAGCGCAGAGCCGACATCGGCTCGGCCCACTCGTACTGGGTGCCGGTCTCGCGACGAGCTTCACACTGGTTGGCCTGTTCGTCGCAACGATCGGCTTTTCGATCGGACTGGATGCCGATGCGTTCCGCATGGCGGGCGGCATCGTTCTGATCGCCTTCGGGCTAATGCTGGCGATCCCGCCGGTACAGGCCCGTTTCACGGCAGTGCTCGCACCGATCAGTGCGTGGGCCGAGCAACGGATGGGTGGCGTTCAGGGCAGCGGCCTGCCCGGTCAGGCCGCGGTCGGTATCCTGCTCGGCCTCGTCTGGGCACCATGTGTCGGCCCGACGCTGGGCGCTGCTTCCGTATTGGCGGCGCAAGGCCGGAACCTCGGTGAAGTCTCGCTCGTCATGACCGCGTTCGGGATCGGTGCCGCGACCCCGTTGGTTCTGATTGGCCTGCTATCCGGGTCGACCATGCGTCGGGTACGCGGCGGGATGCGGACAACCGGCCTGGTCGGCAAGGCCATGCTGGGCGCGATCCTGATCGCAATCGGGCTGGCGATCCTCACCGGCTTCGATCGGATGTTGGAGGCCGTACTTACGGACCTGTCGCCTGATTGGCTGGTGCGTCTGACAACGCGCTTTTGAAGCAGGTCGATACCAAAAGGAGCATTGCTCGTTGTTCGAAGGCTCCGAATGCCGCCAACACTCGGAGCCGATTGCATTCAAGGATTAAATAGCGATGCACGACCCGCAGTATTCCCGCCGTGCCGTTGTCGGTTTGGGTAGCATGGTCGCGATGTCGACGATCATCGATCCCGCCTTTGCACGAGAAAAGGACCCGACACTTATGACCGCTCCGCTGATCGTGTTCGACGTCAATGAAACACTGTTGGACATTGACGTACTCGATCCTCTTTTCGAGCGCGTTTTTGCCGCCAAGGGGCGAATGCGCGAATGGTTCGCGCAGCTGATCCTATACTCGCAGACCTTGTCGCTGACGGGCGACTATGTCCCGTTCGGAAAGCTGGGGGCGGGCGTTCTGCGGATGCTCGGCAAAATCCATGATGTGCCTATCACCGAAGATCATATTCGCGAACTGAGCACGATGATTGGGAACCTGCCGGTGCACCGCGATGTGCCGATGGCGTTGCGCCGCCTGAAGGATGCAGGATGCAGGCTCGTTACACTCACCAACACGCCCGCCGGCGCAGCGCCGGATCCGCTTGATAAGGCCGGCCTGGCGCCGTTGTTGGAGCGGCGCTTCACGGTGGAACCGGCCCGGCGTTTCAAGCCGTCGCCTGCTACCTATCAACTGGTCACTGACACGATGGACGTCGCGAAATCTTCCACCTGGTTGGTCGCAGCCCACACATGGGACACGATCGGCGCCCAGTCGTTCGGTTGGAATGCCGCTCTGGTAACGCGCGTCATCAATGCGCCTTTGCTCGTGGAGTCTGTTCCGCAACCGTCAATCGTCGAAGAGACAATGACGGAGGTGGTTAATATGATCCTGAAAGCCACAAGGCTGAAATGACCTGGTCGTACCCTATCGCAAATTAGGTAATCGTAGGGCTGATAGCATTAGCGCCCGGCTGGCGGTGGTTCGTCAAAGAGCATTTCCGGATCGTCGGTTTCAAACCCGCCCTTAGGGCGCTCGACCAGCGTGAAGCGCCAGCGCTGTCCGCGCCTCAGGTCGGTGAAGCCGGCGCGCTCTGCCGCTCGGATATGGACAAAGACTTTGGGCTGTTTGTCGTCACGCGAGATGAAGCCCCAGGCTCCACGGCTCCACCACGGTCGAGATATTTGATCGTTCCGGTCGGCATCACGCCTTCCTTTCGGACCTAACCCTCCTTGGCACAGGCGAGGCACATCGCCGTCGCGGGCGCATGATCGAGACGCCTGGCCTCGATCAGCAGCCTGCGTTTCCCAAAATACCATCCCAAACGGGACAGGTGAGGGCTTCTCGCTGGCCGTTCCCAAACGAGACGGCGCCGGCCGTCTCGTTCGCCGTTTGTTTTTGAGAAGGCTACGTCAGTCATATGGCCTAACTTCTGCCCGAAACATCACCCACCCTTTTCGAACATCGATCAAGGAGGGCCATTTGCGTTTTCAGCACGCCACAATTCCTCTGCTCCTATCGCTCGCAAATTCGGCTGCGAGCCAGACCTTGCCCACCCGGCCGCTGTCGATCGATGACGTTCTAAACGCGCGGCGCATAGACCGGGCAAGCCTGTCACCGAATGGCGAGTGGGCTGCGGTCGTCGTCAGTCGGCCTGCACGCCCCGACGAAGCCTATGGTCGGACCTCCTATGATGTCGACTCGTCGCGGGGCGATGTCTGGCTGATCTCTACCCGCACCGGTGAGCGTCGAGCGTTGACGGACGGAGCGAGCCGCGCCGCGGGTTATTGGTGTGCTACCTGGTCGCCGGATGGAGAGCGGCTCGCGATGCTGTCGACAGCCTCAAAGGGCAGGGAGCCACGCGGTGGCGACGCGGTGCGGCTGTATGTTTGGGAGAGACGATCGAACCGGGTGATCCGCGCGAGCAATGCCAGCGTGATGGCTCAGTCGCGCTACGGCAGTCCGATCGATGTCAGCGATCTGCGCGGCGGAGCGGACGGATCGACATTGGCGCATCGCTGCACGGGCGGGGTCGTCGCCGAGAACGCGCCGTTCCTGTGGCTCGACGACCATAGGCTGCTGGTCGCGACGCTCCCGGACGGCGAGGCTGCGGCGGCAGTAGATCACTATGCGCGGGTGGCGCGCAGCGTCGGCGAGGATGCGGCGCGCCTGCGCGCCGGCCGCCTGTCGACAGGACGCGCGGTAGCGAGTGGTCAGGCGAGAGCGCCTTTGGGGGGCGCCTCGTCGCGCGCGTCACTTCGAGTGATTGACGTCACGACCCGCGCCTCGCGCACGGTCGCGACCGTGCCGGCGTATCCTTTCGGCGGTGCGCTGACGGCGTCGGTCTCGCCGGATGGCACGCGAATAGCGGTCCTGGCGACGCTTGGCGCGCTGCGGCCCGACGCCGCCAGGGAAATTCCCAACAGCTATGATGCGATGTGGACAGTCGAGCGCAGATTGGGGTTCGCCGATCTTGCAAAGACGGGTGCCGTGCGTTGGACGGCGCTGCCGCCGATCGCAGGCTATCCGCTGGACCTGATCGAGTGGTCGCCAGATAGTGGTTCCATCGCCTTTCGCGCTCGTTCAAGTGGTTTTGCTACCGAGACGCCCCTGTTTAGTGCCGAGCTGGCGGACGGTATCGTCCGCCAGCTCGGCACGGTTTCCGTGGGCCGGGCAGGCGCGAGCGTTACGACCCCACGGCCGGTGACAGCGTTATGGCTGACCCCTGAAAGGATCCTGGCGCAGAGCACAGCCGGTGGGTGGCGTGTGTTCGGACCGTCGGGCATCGACCTCCCAGTGACAGCGGCAAATGGTGCCGTACCGGACACGTTCGTGCGCGGAGGCGATGGTCGGGTTACCGGGATCGCGGGACGCACCCTTTTGCGGATCGAGCCTACCGGTCGGCTGCTCCCCGTTCGCCAGCTCGACCATGATTCGAGCTTCGGCTGGCCCGCAGACGCCGGTCAGCCGCTGCGTCGGCGCCAGCTCTTCGCGAATGCCGGTGGCTGGGCCTTGCAGACGATCGATACCGTCAGCGGCGAGACCGGCGCGATCGTGCCGCCCCCGCCCGGCCCGCCCGATGACGTCAGTCTGGCCGGCGGACAGATGCTTCAGACCGAGGTCGGTCGTAACGGGACGACCCTGCGTGCTTTCGGTCTGGGCAATGGCAAGCCGCGCGACCTGCTGACGCTCAACACGGGATTGCGAAACGTGGCCTGGGGCGAAAAGCGGCTGATCGATTATCGCAGCGCCGCTGGCGAGCCGCTGAAGGCAGCCGTCATCCTGCCACCGGGCTATCGTAGTGGCCAGCGTTACCCGACCCTGGTTTGGGTCTATGGTGGCATGTTCATACGGTCACTCGATGGCAACTTCGTCACCGATGACTTCATGCCGGGCTTCTTCAATCTACAGCTTTACGCGGCGAAGGGCTATGTCGTGCTGGTGCCGTCGATGCCGTTGCCGCAGGTCGACGGACGCAACGACACTTATCGTCAAATCCCCTCCGGCGTCATGCCGGCGATCGATGCGCTGGTGACTGCCGGCATCGCCGATCCCGACAGAATAGGTGTATTTGGCCAGAGTTTCGGCGGGTATAGCGTCTACGCGCTCCTAGGCCAGACGAACCGTTTCAAGGCCGGGGTCGCGATTGCTGGCATCACCGACCTGCGCAGCAATTACGGCACGTTCGATCCGACCGCGCGCGGCTACGCGGAAATCGCGCATGAAAAGAGTGCGAACTGGGCGATCCGCCAGGGCACCGACGCCGTTGCGCCGTGGCAATCGCCTGAGGAATATGCCCGGAACTCGCCGATAGCCTATGTCGACAAGGTCACGACGCCGCTTCTGATGCTGCATGGCGACCAGGACCAGCGCGGGGATGTCCCACAGGCGGAGCAGTTCTTCTATGGACTATATCGCCAAGGGAAGACCGCTGAGCTGGTTCGTTATGGCGGCGAAAGCCACAGTATCTCCCTGTCGCCGGCAAACATTCGCGATGTGTTTGAACGGACAATAGCGTGGTTCGACCGCTATGTGCGCCGGGACACTATAAGGTAAATGTTGAACGTCCAGCGGAGTGCGCAATCTCATTCACCATCCCAGGGAAATGCCTTGGCCGTCTCGCTCGCGGTTCGTTTGCGAGAACCATGCCGTGCGGGTTAATTGGTAGGGTATATCGATGTGGCTGATAATTGTCTTGCAAGTGGCGCAGCCGTTGCCCGATACAGCCGCATTTGATCTTGCAAAGATCAAAAAGTTTCATGACCCTGGAAAGCTGTCGGTGATCGCAAGATGCAGTGACTCCGCAGTAACGGATGAAATCGTTGTCTGCGGGGCACGACAGGATCGGTATAGACTGCCACTTCCAGTCAAGCGTTCAAGTGGAGAACGAGGGCGGGGTGAAGCCTCGACTGGTACGACTGCGCTTACCCCAGCGGCCCCGTGCGGCATCTTTGAAGGTCAAAGGCGCTGTTCGAAGAAGGAGGCGGCTCAGTATGGATATGGCAACGGGCGTGATCCAATTACGGTGCTAGGCCGCATTGCGGGAAAGATAATTGATCCGGACGCTAACTAGGATTTTCGCCCCTCGCTTTTTGTCGGTGTGTAGCAAGCTCTTCAATTAGGGTGATCCGCTTACTGGCAACGCAGGTGGAAAGATCGCGCTTTACGCTTTCCTTCATCGTAAGGCGCGTCGCTTTTGGAAGCGACCTTTCATCAGTCGCGGCAATTTGAGGCGCCAACTGATCGGCGCAGTAATCAAATGCTCTGCAACCAAGAGCGTCTATATCACGATCACCACTCGAAGATTTGGTAGAGCATCGTAGCTTACTACGTCGAATTGCATACTTGCCCGTCCAATGAGATAGACGTTGCCCAATAACCACAATCTCTGTTTGTTCGGGTGCGATCGCAGCTTGCTGAGCCACGAGAAGAGCGGTCATCAGGATCAACATTTATCCTCCAGCTTGCCACGGCGCTTGGCTATAAGCGACGGCCCGCAGGATAGTATCAGGCGGGGGATAGAAGGCCAGCTTTCCCAAAACTCGATCCCAAACGAGACGGCTTCGGCCGTCTCGAAGGCCGTTCCTTTGCGGGAAACCGAACCCCGCGCACCTGCGTGGTTGACACACGCTTGCCGTAATCATGACGGAGGTTGTGGGCGGGGAGCAGTCGCATGTTGGCAATAGTGGTTTTGCAGGAACCGGTCACAACTGCTGAGCAAGCGCACCCGATTGATTTCGATCTACAGTCGATCAAGATTTTGAAGCCATGTTCGCCCGAACCCTCGCCGACAGACACACCGAAATACTGGTATGTGGCCGTCGTGATGCAAACGGTCGCTACCGCCTTAAGCCTCTGGATACCTCCCGATACGAACCCAACCGACGAGCGGAAACGACCCTTGTGGGCGATCTTAAGGGCGCTGCCGAAACAGAGCAAAAGGAGCTTGCGCCAGGGGTGACGAGCAATCGTATCATGTTCCGGCTAAAGCTGCCTTTCTGAAATCGAGGTGTTATGCTGACTTCTGGCATCAAATATGTCGTATTCATTTCGTGCTCCCTCACCGCGGTTGAATCGAGAGCAGACGAGCTGCAAAACAGGCTTCTTCAGGGCATTAGAAGCACTAACCCTGAAGCGTATAGCTTCCAGCGTAGCATGATACTGGAAAGGACTGGCTCAGCACGTAGAGTGCTTGTGGAGCGCTATGATCCGCGCGGTCAAGCTGGTCAGCGGTGGTCGCTGGTCAGCGTAGATGGACACGCTCCAAGCCCTAAAGACATAGAGCAATCACGAAAATCTAGGAAAGGGACTACCCCTACTGGCCTGCTGCCGGTTTCGTGGACACCGAGATAAGGTGTTTTTCGGAACTGGAGGATGGAGATGCAACGACGGAAGTTCAGCCGGGAGTTCAAGCTCGAGGCGGTAAAGCTGGTGCGGGAGCGCGGGGTATCGGTGTCGCAGGCCGCCCGGGATCTGGACCTTCACGAGAACGTGCTGCGCCAATGGGTGCGTGAGCATGTGTCGGATCCTGGCTCGGCCTTTCCCGGTCATGGAATAATGAAGCCCGAGCAGCAGGAGATTGAGCGGCTACGCCGCGAGCTGGCCCGGATGAAGGCCGAGCGCGACATTTTAAAAAAAGCGGCGGCCTACTTCGCCAGGGACTCGATATGAGGTTCGAGTTCATCGCGAAGCACCGGGGGATTTGGCCGGTATCGTGGATCTGCGAAGCGCTCGGTGTTTCGCGTAGCGGTTTTCATGCCTGGCTGGTTCGGGCGCCCAGTGCCCGCGCCCGCAGCGACGAGGAATTCGGCGCCAGGGTTCGTGCCAGCTTCATTTCCAGCTATCGGACGTACGGCGCACGCCGCGTCTGGCACGACCTTCTGGCCGAAGGCCTCTCATGTGGTTTGCATCGCGTCGAACGGCTGATGCGTGTTCACGGTCTGAAGGCTCGACCCCGACGTCGTGGCTTGCCCAAGGACGACGGCCTGCGGTCGGTCATTGCCGACAACCTCCTCGATCGCCAGTTCACCGCCGAGGCGCCCAACCAGAGGTGGATCGCGGACTTCACCTACATCTGGACCGCCGAGGGTTGGCTGTACGTCGCCGTCGTCATCGACCTGTTCTCTAGGCGCGTGGTAGGTTGGTCGATGAGCGACACCATGACCGCCCAGCTCGTCACCGATGCCCTGATGATGGCGATCTGGCGGCGCGGGAAGCCCGACGCCCTACTGCACCACTCGGACCAGGGCAGCCAATACACCAGCGAGCAGTTCCAGCGGCTGATGGCCGACAACGGCGTGACCTGCTCGATGAGCCGGTCGGGCAACGTCTGGGACAACGCGGCAATGGAGAGCTTCTTCTCCTCGCTGAAGACCGAGCGGGTTGGACGGAAAACATATCGGACCCGCAATCACGCAAAGGCCGACGTGTTCGATTATATCGAGCGCTTCTACAATCCGACGCGACGCCACTCGACCCTGGGCTATCTCAGCCCCATGGACTTCGAGCGGCAAGCGCAGGTAGCTTAACTTCGTGTCCGCAAAACCGGCAGCAGGCCAAAGTGTCCTCGAGATCGAGGCGGTGGATTCCAGGGAGCCTCCTAAACCGAGTTGGAACGCCGCGATGCGTCGCGAAAGCGCTCATCCGGCGGGATGATCATCGACATGGTAAAACATCGGGTTGCGCAGCCAATCGTCAATGGCCGAGGTGCGCCATCCCACGCAGCGCGTGCTGAGCTGGACGTTCTTTGGAAAGGTGCCGTTCGCCATCTTGCGGTAGAGGGTGGACCGGCAAAGCCCGGTTTGGTCGAGCACGGCCTTCAAACGCAGGATGCGG
>CAJYRU010000146.1 GCA_913777295.1 uncultured Sphingomonas sp.
TCCAGCACCTCGACAAAGATTTCCTCGTCGGCGAAGCGCCGCACGCTGGCCTTGGTCAGCGGGATTTCCAGATAGTCCGCGATCGCGGTCGACAGGGGAAGGTTGGAATTGCCCGCCAGCAGCTTCATGGGTGCGCCCGTATCCGTGATGGAATGATGGGTGCGCCATAGAGGGCGCGGACGAATTGTGAAACCCATGTGACGCGAAGGGATGATGCGATGGTCGAGGTGACGTTCACGCCGACACCCGAGGATTATGTCGCGGTCCAGCGGACGATGTTCGTGCGGTCGCTGCGATCGCGCAAGTTTGCCGGGCGGGCAGCGCTGTCGCTCGGCATCGTGATAGCGGGAATATTCCTGCTGATGGTGTCGACCGGGGATCGGCCGCTGACGGCGTTGCTGATCGCTTTGGGAGGGGCGGCGGGCGGCGTCGGCGGGCTGGCCGCGTGCATCGGGATCAATTATCTGCTGTTGCCCCGCCGCGCCCGCCGGCTGTTCGCGCAACAGCAGACGCTGCACCACGAACACCGCACGGCGTTTGACGCGACCGGGTTCCGGCAACGAAGCGTGCGGGCCGACAGTGCGCTGCCATGGAGCGAACTGCTCGGCTGGCATCTCGGACATGATGTGCTGCTGCTCTACAGCAACGACCTGCTCGCCTATTTTTTGCCGGTGCGGGCCTTTGGCCCCGGACAGCTGGCGCAGGTCGAGGTGATCCTGACGGACGCGGGCCTGCCGCGCCGCTGACGCGGTTGCCGCCGCCCCATGCGCTCCCTAAACGGCGGGCATGACCGTTACCCGTTTCGCCCCCAGCCCGACCGGCTTCCTCCATATCGGCAATTTGCGCACCGCGCTCCACAACTGGATGTTCGCGAAGAAGGCGGGCGGGCGGTTCCTGCTGCGGATCGACGATACCGATGGCGCGCGCAGCGAGGGGCGGTTCGTCGAGGCGATCCGGCGCGATCTGGCGTGGCTGGGGCTGGTGCCCGATGGCGAGGAGCGGCAGTCGGCGCGGTTCGACCGCTATGAGGCGGTGTTCGCCGAGATGGTAGCGCGCGGGCGGATCTATCCGGCCTATGAGACGCCCGAGGAACTGGACCTCCGGCGCAAAATCCTCGCCGGGCGGGGACTGCCGCCGGTCTATGATCGCGCGGCGCTGAAGCTGACCGATGACGACCGGGCGCGGCTGGAGGCGGAGGGGCGGCGGCCGCACTGGCGCTTCCGGCTGGAGGCGGCGCCGATCGCGTGGGACGATATGGTCCGGGGTCCACAGAAGTTCGACGGTGCGCTGCTGTCCGACCCGGTGGTGCGCCGCGCCGACGGGTCGTGGCTGTACCTGCTGCCCTCGGTCATCGACGATGCCGATATGGGGGTGACCCATGTCGTGCGCGGCGAGGACCATGTGTCGAACACCGCGACGCAGATGCAGATGTTTCAGGCGATGGGGGCTACCCCGCCGGCCTTTGCGCATGAGGCGCTGCTGGTCGGCAACGAGGGCAAGCTGTCGAAGCGGCTGGGGTCGCTGGGCGTCGAACATTTCCGTGCGAGCGGGATCGAGCCGGAGGCGGTCGTCGCGCTGCTGGCGCGGCTGGGGACCAGCGATCCGGTCGAGGCGGTGGTCGATGCGCAGCCGTTGGTCGATGCGTTCGATTTTGGCCGGTTCGGGCGGGCGCCGGCGCGCTTCGATGAGGGTGAGCTGGCGCAGGTCAATGCTCGGATCGTCCATCAGCTGCCGTTCGACCGCGTGGCCGACACACTGCCCGACGGGATCGATGCGGCGGCGTGGGAGGCGGTGCGCGGCAATCTGGAGCGGGTGGCCGATGCCGCCGGCTGGTGGCGGGTGGTGACCGGGCCGGTCGATACGCTGCCGGTGGCGGAGGAGGACCGCGCGTTCCTCGACCGGGCGGCGGAGATTGCGGCGGGGCTGGCATGGACCGATCCTTGGGCCGAGCTGACCGGCGCGTTGAAGGCGGAGACAGGGCGCAAGGGCAAGGCGCTGTTCCTGCCGCTGCGCCGCGCGCTGACGGCCATGGACCATGGGCCGGACATGGCCGCGCTGCTGCCGCTGATCGGGCGGGAGCGGGCGATCGCGCGGCTGAGAGGCTGACGCGCACGTCAGCTTTACACCGGCCTCGATAGGGTATCTCATCGCATCAGCCGACTGAACGGCGGGAGACACGAATCGAGAAGGACGGTGGCATGGCATATGAGGGACAACGTGGCCTGAACCCGGTGGGTCTGGGCATTGCGATTGCGATCAACGGCGGCCTACTGGCCGTGGCGATCCTGACGGCGACGACGGTAGTGACGCGAGTCGATCCGTGGAAGCCGATGGATGCGATCAACATCCCCATCGAACCGCCGCCGCCCCCCGTCGACATGCCGAAACCGGTCGAGAAGGCGCTGCCCGATCCCGCGCCGGTGCCGCCGCTCTATGCCCCGCCCGCGCCGGTCCCGGTGCCGGGGCCGGTGATGACCACGACGACCGAGATGCCGACCGCCTTGCCGCCGCTCGACCCGGTCGTGACCGCGCCCGGCGGCACGGGTAGCGGCAGCCCGGTGACGGTCGCCAGCCCGCTGCCGGTGCTGGTCGGCGCCAGCGTCGACCCGCGCTATCGCGCCGATTTCCAGCCCGACTACCCCGCGTTCGAACGCAACCAGGCCCGCGACGGCGTGGTCGTCGTCCGGGTGCTGGTCGGCACCAACGGCCGGGTGAGCGCGGTCGAGCAGGTCAGCGCGACCAGCGACGCGTTCTTCGATGCGACGAAGCGGCGCGCGCTGTCGAAATGGCGCTTCCGTCCCGCGACCCGCGACGGCGTGGCGGTGGAAAGCTGGCGCGAGATGACCGTGCGCTTCACGATGGAGGATCGCTGACGGGTGCCGGGCGCGGGGGCTGGCGATTGGTCGCCCCTGCGCCTATCTTGGTTCCCGTGAAGCTGCGCCATCTCTTTTCGCCGGTCCATGCCATTCGCGATTTCGTGGGTTTCGCCCGTGCGCGCGAAAAGCATGAATGGTGGTTCCTGCTGGCGTCGATCTGCGTCGTGCTGGTGATCGGCTGGGGGTTCGTCCACGATTCCTATTTCGAACGCGCATACAAGCCGAACATCATTTATGTCGAAAGCTGGCCCGCGAACCGCACCGACGAAGAGATCATCGCCCAGCAGCAGATCGACCTGGCCAAGGAAAAGGCCGAGGCCGCCGCATTCGAACGCGACCGCGCCAAGCGGCAGGCCGAATGGAAGAAGATCGACGACAAGCTGAAAAGCTGGGGCATCTGACCCACCGACCCTCTGCAGGGGCCGCCGACGATGCGCGCGGGATGGGCGCGGCGTTGACGCTGGCTGAGCGGACGCGCGGGAAGACTGCGCCTAATCCCAATGTCGGTTGCGTGATCGTGAACAGGGGCCGGGTCGTCGGGCGCGGCTGGACCCAGCCCGGCGGGCGCCCCCATGCCGAGGCGCGTGCGCTGGCGGAAGCGGGCGAGCGGGGCAGGGGGGCGACCGCCTATGTCACGCTGGAGCCGTGCGCGCATGTGTCGCCACGCGGGCCGGCCTGTTCCGACCTGCTGATCGCCGGCGGCGTGGCGCGGGTCGTCGTCGCGCTTCCCGACCCCGATCCGCGGACCAACGGGCAGGGGATCGCCCGGCTGCGCGCCGCGGGAATCGCGGTGACCTGCGGTGTGCGGGCCGAGGATGCCGCGCGCAGCATGGCCGGGTTCCTGACGCGGCGGTCGCTGGGGCGGCCGTTCGTCACGCTGAAATTGGCGCTGTCGCTCGACGGGGCGGTGTCGCGGGCCGATGGGCAGAGTCAGTGGATCACCGGGCCGCAGGCGCGGGCGCACGGCCATCTGGAGCGCAGCCGGCACGAGGCGATCCTGGTCGGGCGCGGCACGGCGGAGATCGACCGCCCGACGCTGAATGTCCGCCTGCCCGGCCTGACCGATCGCAGCCCGCAGCGGGTGGTGCTGTCGGCGGACTGCGCGGCATTGCCCGGTTTCACGATGGTGCCGGGCGTCGCGGCGCTGGCCGACCTGCCGGGCGACCATGTGCTGGTCGAGGGCGGGGCGGCGACGGCGGCGGCGTTCCTGCGCGCCGATGCGGTCGACCGGCTGCTGCTGTACCGCGCGCCGATCCTGATCGGCCATGGCCGGACGCTGCCCGACATCGGCCTGGCCGACCTTGCCCATGCGCATGGCCGCTGGCGGCTGCACGACGCCCGGATGCTTGGCAGCGACCGGCTGGAGGTCTACGAGCGCGTCAGGAACGAGCGATAGCAGGACGCCTTGGCATTGCCATGAACGCCGCACGATCGTCATCCCCGCGAAGGCGGGGATCCATATACGCTGTCGGCGCGCATCATGCCGAACCGTCAGCGGCTATGGATTCCCGCCTTCGCGGGAATGACGAAGTCGTAGTGTCGGATGGCGGTCGGTCCCGATGAGGAGTGGAAACGAAGCGTGTTCACCGGAATAGTCAGCGACGTAGGGCGCATCGAATCGATCGACGGGCCGGGTGACCTGCGCGTGAAGATCGCCTGCGCCTATGACACGGCCACCATCGACATGGGCGCGTCGATCGCCTGTTCGGGGGTCTGCCTGACCGTGGTCGAGAAGGGACCGGACTGGTTCGCGGTCGACGTGTCGGGCGAAACCGTGTCGCGCACTGCCGACCAATGGGTCGCGGGGCGTCCGCTGAACCTCGAACGCGCGCTGAAGCTGGGCGACGAACTGGGCGGGCATATCGTCACCGGCCATGTCGACGGCGTCGGACAGGTGGTGGAGATGACCGCCGACCGCGATTCGACCCGCGTGACCTTTGCCATCCCGCGGACTCTCAGCCCGTTCGTCGCGGCCAAGGGGTCGGTGACGATCGACGGTGTGTCGCTGACCGTCAACGACGTCGCCGACGATGCGAACGGCACCCGCTTCACCGTCAATCTGATCCCCCATACCCAGGCGGTAACGACGCTCGGGACCCTTGCGGTCGGGCAGTCGGTCAATATCGAGATCGACGTCCTCGCCCGTTATCTGATGCGAATGGAACAAGTCCGTGGCCAACACTGAACTGGCGGGCCTCCGCCACGCCTTCCTGTCGTCCCCCGAAGAGATCATCGACGAAGCCCGCAACGGGCGGATGTTCATCCTGGTCGATGACGAGGATCGCGAGAACGAGGGCGATCTGGTCATCCCGGCGCAGATGGCGACGCCCGATGCGGTCAATTTCATGGCGCGGCACGGGCGCGGGCTGATCTGCCTGGCGATGACCAAGGGGCGGGTCGAGCAGCTTGGCCTCGACCTGATGGCGCGCAACAACGGCACGCGACACGAAACCGCCTTTACCGTGTCGATCGAAGCGCGCGAGGGGGTGACCACCGGTATTTCCGCTGCCGATCGCGCACGCACGATCGCGGTGGCGATCGATGCGTCGAAGGAAGCGTCGGAGATCGTGACGCCGGGCCACGTGTTCCCGCTGGTCGCGCGCGAGGGCGGCGTGCTGGTGCGCGCCGGCCATACCGAGGCGGCGGTCGACGTGTCGCGCCTTGCCGGCCTGAACCCCTCCGGCGTGATCTGCGAGATCATGAACGAGGACGGCACCATGGCGCGGATGGACGACCTCGTCGGCTTCGCGCAGCTCCACGGGCTGAAGATCGGGACGATCCGCGACCTGATCGCGTACCGCCGCCGCCACGACCATCTGGTCGAAAAGCGCGCGGAGACGGTGTTCGACAGCGAATGGGGCGGCGAATGGCGCGCCATGACCTTCTGGAACAAGGCGACGGGCAGCGAGCAGGTCGCGTTGGTCAAGGGGTTGATCGATCCGGGCAAGCCGACCTTGGTGCGGATGCACGCGCTGTCGCCGTTCGCCGACCTGTTCGGGGAAGGGGGCGAGCGTGGCGGGCTGCTCAGCAAGTCGATGCGGATCATCGCCGAGGAGGGCGCGGGTGTCGTCGTCGTCATCAACCGCCCGCGTCCCGACGGGCTTACCCTCGCCATCCATGCGCGCACCGGCGCGCCGGTGCCGGACATGGAGGAACTGCGCGACTATGGCGTCGGCGCGATGATCCTCAACGAACTGGGCGTCGAGGACATGGTGCTGCTGACCAACACCCACCACACGCTGGTCGGCCTCGACGGCTATGGCCTCAAGATCGTCGGCGAACGGCCGATTACGGAGAATTGATATGGCAAAGGTGCTGATCGTCGAGGCGCGGTTCTACGACCATCTGAACGACCTGCTTTTGGAAGGTGCGCGTGCAGCGATCGAGGCGGCGGGGCATGACCATGAGACAGTGACCGTGCCCGGCGCGCTGGAAGTGCCCGGCGCGATCGCGATCGCCGACGCCGCCGAAACCTATGACGCGTTCGTCGCGCTGGGCGTCATCATCCGCGGCGAGACCTATCATTTCGAGGTTGTGGCGAACGAGAGCGCGCGCGGGCTGATGAACCTGAGCCTCGAAGGCGTGCCGGTCGGCAACGGCATCCTGACCGTCGAGGACGAAGCGCAGGCGCTGACCCGCGCGAAACGCGATGAAAAGGACAAGGGCGGCGAGGCGGCCAAGGCGGCGCTGGCGATGATGGAATTGCGCGAGCGGTTTTCGGTGTAACACTTAGCTCCTCCCCGGCACGGGGAGGGGGACCGCCGCGTAAGCGGTGGTGGAGGAGGGCTTCCGCTAGCGGTCCGTTTGCGGGCCGCCCCCGCCACCAGCCGGCGGGCGGTCCCCCTCCCCGTGCCGGGGAGGAGCGTCAGGCCGGCGCGACCTCGCCGACCGGACCGACATCCGCCGGCTCGCCGCGCGAATAGACGCCCGTCAGCAGCCCCGCCGCGAGCACGCGGCCGGCCATTGCCTCCACCACCGCGCTGCGCCCCGGATTGGTGTCGAGATGCGGTGCTTGCCTCAGCGCGAACAGCTGGAACACATAGCGATGTTCGCCGTGGCCGGTCGGCGGATCGGGCGGCAGCCAGCCTTCGCGCAGATAGCTGTTGCGGCCGACATCGCCATGTACGGAATCGCCGTCGCCATCGGGGCGGATCGCGCCTTCCTCCAGCTGTCCGTCGGCCGCCGCAATGTCCCACAGGATCGCGTGGACCAGCGGCTGGGGCGAGGGCGCGTCGGCATCCTCGACGATCAGCGCCAGCGAGGTGGCGCCCGCCGGCACGCCGCGCCAGTGGAGCGGCGGCGACACCCCCGCGCCATCGGCGGTGCAGCGGTCGGGCAGGCGCTGTCCATCGGCAAAGGCGAGGCTGGCAAGGTCGAGGCTGTCGAAGCTGCCCAGTGCCGGATCGGCGATCGTCAGCTTGGATGCGCCCGCGCGGACGTTGCGCAGCAATCCGCCCAGCCACCCCGGAACATGTTCGAGCATGAGGATCCTTTCGATGCTTGTCGCCGGTATAACCGGCGAAGGCGGCGACAGGGTCCGTGGCGCGGACGCTTTCCGGGGATCAGGCGGTCACGATCGCGTCGCCGACGACCGTTACCGGCCAGGGGGTGAGCGACTGGCCGGGGCAGGGGCCGCCGAGGCAGCGGCCATCGTCGATCGCGAACAGCGCCGCGTGCCAGCTGCAGGTGATCGCGCTGCGGTCCGGCGTCAGATAGGCGTCGAGCGTTTGGGCGAGCGGCAGCCCCATATGCGGGCAACGGTCGACATAGCCGAACACTGCGCCGCCCCGCCGCACGACGAAGCCGTGGAACCGCCCGGCGCGCAATTGCAGCACGTAATTGCGCGCGGTGCCGTCGGGAATGTCGGCGAGCGGGCCGATCGTCACCCCGGCGGGCGTCGCGAAGACGCGTTCGTCCGTCATCCGGGCAACTGCGCCTTGGCGAAGCCGGTCCAGACATCGTCGTAATCGAGCTGCATCGTCGGCGACTGCATTGCCCAGGCGGTCGGGCGGACGACGTGGCGGGTTTCGAACATGAATGCCATCGTGTCGGCGATGCGATGCGGCTTGAGGTCGGCGGCGACGGCCTTCTCATAGCTTGCCTGATCGGGGCCGTGGCCGTTCATCTGGTTGTGGAGCGATGCGCCGCCGGGGGCGAAGCCGCCTTCCTTCGCATCATAGGCACCGGTGACCAGCCCCATGAACTCGCTCATCACGTTGCGATGGAACCAGGGCGGGCGGAACGTGTCCTCCGCCACCATCCAGCGCGGCGGGAAGATCACGAAGTCGCAATTGGCGGTGCCGGGCGTCTCGCTGGGCGCCGTCAACACGGTGAAGATCGACGGGTCGGGATGGTCGAAGCTGACGGTGTTGATCGTGTTGAAGCGGTTGAGATCATAGCGGCAGGGCGCGAGGTTGCCGTGCCATGCGACCACGTCGAACGGGCTGTGGTCTAGCGTGGTTATCCACAGGCCACCCTGGAATTTTTGGATAACGTCGCAGGGTGCGTCGCTGTCCTCGAACCATGCGGACGGCGTTTCGAAGTCGCGCGGATTGGCGAGGCCGTTGGCGCCGATCGGGCCGAGGTCGGGCAGGCGGAACAGACTGCCGTAATTCTCGCAGACATAGCCGCGCGCTGCGCCATCGGGCAGCCGCACCCGGAAGCGGACGCCGCGCGGGATCAGCGCGATCTGAAGCGGCGCGACGTCGATCCGGCCGAGTTCGGTATCGATCGCCAAGGCACCTTGCTGCGGGACGATCAGCAGCTCGCCGTCCGAGGAGAAGAAGGCGCGCTCCATGTCGCGGTTCGCGGCATAGAGGTGGATGCCGACTCCGCTCTGCGCGGCAACATCGCCGGTCGCGCCATAGGTGACGAGGCCGTCGACCCAGTCGGTCGGTTCGGTCGGGAGCGGCAGCGGGTCCCAGCGCATCCGGTTGGGGCTGGGCGGAGTGTCGATGGGGGCGGATTTGAGGTGCTGGGCGCCGGTGTACGGCACGAACGCGCCGTGATTGGCCGTTGGGCGCAGGCGGTAGAGCCATGACCGGCGGTTTTCGCTGCGCGGCGCGGTGAAGGCGGTGCCCGACAACTGCTCGGCGTAGAGGCCGAAAGGGACCTGTTGCGGGCTGTTGCGGCCGATGGGGAGCGCGCCGGCCACCGCTTCGGTGGCGATGTGGTTGGCGAAACCGGGGTGGTAGGTCATGGTCACCTCATTATCCTCCCCGGAACGGGGAGGGGGACCGTTCGCAATCGCGAACGGTGGAGGGGGCTGGCCACAAATGGTCCGCTGGTGGATGCCCCCCTCCACCAGCTTCGCTGGTCCCCCTCCCCGCAGGCGGGGAGGAGTGGTTGTTTCGCCCGCCCGCCGGGCCGTCAGTCGCGGCGAAGCCGCGCCTTGTGGCCCGGCTCCGCTGCGCTGGCTGGGCGGGGCCGGGTGCCTTCGCACCCGCATCCGGTCGATGCCTCAGGCATCGACCGTGATGACGCCCCGCCGAATCTGATCCAGCTCGATGCTCTCATACAGCGCCTGGAAATTGCCGTTGCCGAAGCCTTCATTCCCCTTGCGCTGGATGATCTCGAAGAAGATCGGCCCGAACATCGGCTCGGTAAAGATCTGCAACAGCAACCCTTCATCGCCGACATTGCCGTCGATCAGGATGCGGTTGCGCTTGAGGCGTTCGAGGTCCTCGCCATGGCCCGGCACGCGCTTGTCGACCAGTTCGTAATAGGTCTCGATCGTGTCCTGCAGCTTGACGCCCCGCGCGCGCAGCTTTTCGACCGTTTCGAAAATATCTTCGGTGGTGAAGGCAAGATGCTGGATGCCCTCGCCATTATAGTCGCGGATGAATTCCTCGATCTGGCTTTTGTCGTCCTGGCTCTCGTTCAGCGGGATGCGGATCGCCTTGTCCGGGGCGATCATCGCCTGGCTGAACAGGCCGGTCGCCTTGCCCTTGATGTCGAAATACTTCTGCTCTTCGAACCCGAAGATCTGGTTGTAGAAGGTCGACCAGGTCCGCATCTGGCCACGCTTCACATTGTGGGTCAGGTGGTCGAGCAGGTCGAGGCCGACATTGTTCTGCGCCTCCGCTTCGGCAGCACCCGGCACCGCATCCCAATCGTCGTACAGCGAGCCGGCGTCGCCATGGCGGTCGACGAGGTACAGCATCGACCCGCCGATCCCCTCCAGCGCATAGCCCTCGCCCAGTACCCCGCGCGAGGCATCGGCCGGCTTGGCACCACGCGCGACCGCCGCGTCGAACGCCGCCTTGGCGTCGGCGACGCGGAATGCCATGCCGGAGGCGGACGGTCCGTGCTGCGCAGCAAAGTCCGCAGCATGGGCGTCCGGAACACGGTTCAGCAGCAGGTTGATGCGGCCCTGCTTGTAGCGGACGACATCGCGCGTGCGGTGCTTCGACGCGGCGACGAAACCGAACTGTTCCAACTGCTTGGCCATGCGGCCGAGGTCGGGCGCGGTGAATTCGCAGAATTCGAACCCGTCGAGACCCATCGGGTTGACGTCCATGTGTTCCACGGCTGCATCCTCTCAAATTCGTATCAATTGATACCAATCTGATCCTAACGCACGGGGGAGTCAAGCGCCTCCCATGGCGGCGGCGACCAGCGCGCGGCGAGGTGGTCGACAAAGGCGGTCACCGCCGGGCGCGGATCGGTGGCATGGACGGCGTGAATGGCAAGGTCGCGCGGCCCCTCCCATGCCGGCAGCACGCGCACCAGCCGCCCGTCGGCCAGCGCCCACCCGACATCCCAGAGCGAGCGCAGCGCGATGCCGACCCCGGCCAGCGCCAGTTCGCGGACGATCTCGCTGGAGTTGGTGCGGACATGGCTGCGCCCGGTCACCTGCACCCGCCCGCCGGGGCGCAGCAACGTCCAGGGAAATTGCCCGTCCGCCGCGAGCAGCCGGTGATCGCCCAGCGCCTTGGGATGCGTCGGAACGCCGTGATCGGCGAGATAGGCGGGGCTGGCACAGACCACGCGGCGATTGTCCGCCAGACGGCGGGCGACCAGGCCGGGGGGCGGATCGGCGGTGATGCGGATCGCGCAATCGATCCGTTCGGCCGCCAGATCGATGAAACCGTCCGACAGCGACAATTCCAGCTGCACCGCCGGATGGTCGCGCAGGAAGTCGCCCAGATGCGGCGCGATATGCAGCCGCGCGAACGAGGTGGGGGCCGCGATACGCAGCGGTCCGGCGGGGGCCGCGGCGGCCCCGGTCACCCGCGCCTCGGCGGCGGCCAGTGCCGACAGGATCGGGGCAAGGTCGGCGTGCAGCTGCGCCCCGACCGGGGTGGGATGCAGTCGCCGCGTGGTCCGTTCGATCAGCCGCGCGCCCAGCCGCGCCTCGAACCGGGCCAGCCGCTTCGACACCATCGCGGGCGAGGTGCCCAGCACGCGGGCGGCGGCGGCGATGCTGCCGGTATCGAGGATCGCGGCGAAGAGTTCATGGTCGGGATCGAGCGGCATTCGTTCCTCACCGGCATGGCTGTGCTGCGATTATGGGTGGTTCCGGCGGGAAAGGCGAGGCGGTATGTCTTGTCCCAGTCACCGTCATCCCGGCGTAGGCCGGAATCCATGGATATGGGACGTGGCGGTCCCTTTGCGGCGTTTCGTGACCATGGATCCCGGCCTGCGCCGGGATGACGAAGGGGAGAGAATGATATGCCGGAAATCTTCGTCGAACGCGCCGGGCTGCAGGTCGCGGTCGAACTCGCCGCCTTCCTTGAACGCGACGCGCTGCCCGGTACGGGCATTCCGGCCGATTCCTTCTGGGAAGGGACCGCCGCGATCCTTGCGCGGTTCGCGCCCGAAAATCGCGACCTGCTGCAGCGCCGCGACACGCTGCAAGCCCAACTCGACGCGTGGTTCGTCGCGCGGCAGGGAACGGCGATCGACCCGGCGGAACAGGCGGCGTTCCTGCGCGAGATCGGCTATCTGGTCGAGGAGCCTGCGCCGTTCACCGTCCATCCGGCCGATGTCGATCCGGAGATCGCGACGCTGGCCGGACCACAGCTGGTCGTGCCGATTCTCAACGCCCGCTTCCTGCTCAACGCCGCCAATGCCCGCTGGGGCAGCCTGTATGATGCACTGTACGGGACCGATGCGATTCCGGGTACGGCGGCGCCGGGAGGCTATGATGCCGAACGCGGCGCGCAGGTGATCGCGCGGGCCAAGGCGTTTCTGGACGAAGCGGTGCCGCTGGCCGATGGCAGCTGGCGCGACTGGAGCGGCGGCACGCCCGATCTCGTAGACCCGGCGCAGCTGGTCGGGCGGGCGGGCGACAATTGGCTGCTGCGCCATCACGGGCTGCATATCGAACTGGTGATTGACCGCACGGACCGAATCGGCAGCGGCGACCCGGCGGGCCTTGCCGACATCCTGCTCGAATCGGCGCTGACCACGATCTGCGATCTGGAGGATTCGGTCGCGGCGGTCGATGCCGAGGACAAGGTCGCCGCCTATGCCAATTGGCTGGGGCTGATGCAGGGGACGCTGACCGCGCAGTTTGCCAAGGGCGGACGCAGCGTCACGCGGACGCTGGCCGGGGACCGCCGCTACGCCATGCCGGACGGCGGCGAACTGGTGCTGCCCGGCCGGTCGCTGCTGTTCGTGCGTAATGTCGGGCATCTGATGACGACGCCCGCCGTCCGCCTGCCCGATGGTGCGCAGGCTCCTGAAGGCATTATCGACACGATCGTCACCAGCCTGATAGCACTGCACGACCTGAACGGCGCGCGCGCCAACAGCCGCGCGGGGTCGATCTATATCGTCAAGCCCAAGCAGCACGGGCCGGAGGAGGTCGCCTTCACCGACCGGCTGTTCGATGCGGTCGAGGATCTGCTGATCCTGCCGCGCCACACGATCAAGGTCGGGGTGATGGATGAGGAACGGCGCACCTCCGCCAATCTCGCCGCGTGCATCCATGCGGTGCGGCACCGGATCGTGTTCATCAATACCGGCTTCCTCGACCGCACCGGCGACGAACTGCACAGCGCGATGCACGCCGGGGCGATGATCCCGAAGGGCGAGATGAAGGGCGCCGACTGGATCGCGGCGTATGAGGACCGCAACGTCCAGATCGGGCTTGCCTGTGGCTTGGGCGGGCGGGCGCAGATCGGTAAGGGCATGTGGGCCGCACCCGACCGGATGGGCGATATGCTGGCGCAGAAGGTCGCCCATCCGATGAGCGGGGCCAGCACCGCCTGGGTTCCCTCGCCCACCGCCGCGACGCTGCACGCGCTGCATTATCACGCGGTCGATGTTGCGGAGCGACAGGCGACGCGGGCGGGTGAGCCGGTGGCGTCGCTCGACCGGCTGCTGACGCTGCCGCTGGCGGGGCGGCGGAACTGGGAGCGGGAGGAGGTCGCGCGCGAGCTGGACAACAACGTCCAGGGCATTCTTGGCTATGTCGTGCGCTGGATCGATCAGGGGATCGGCTGTTCGAAGGTGCCGGACATCCATGACGTCGGACTGATGGAGGACCGCGCGACGCTGCGCATCTCGTCGCAGCATGTCGCCAACTGGCTGCTGCACGGGGTCTGCACGGCGGCCGATGTCGATGCCGCGTTCGATCGCATGGCGGTCAAGGTCGATGCGCAGAATGCCGGCGACCCGGCGTATCGGCCGCTGGCCGACGGTATCGCGCTACAGGCGGCGCGGGCGCTGGTGTTCGAGGGGTTGGCGCAGCCCAATGGCTATACCGAGCCGTTGTTGCACGCGTATCGAGCGGTGGCGAAGGCGGTGGGGTGAGGGAAAAGTTTGTATCGCGCCTGATCGCTGGTCTCACTCACTCAATATGCACGTGCCGGCGGGAGACATCGTGCTTTTCGCAATATCACAGAGCTGACGATTGGCGGGATGGGTTAGATTGGCCCTTTCCCCGAGGCACGCTTCATAGTCCGAAATACCGACATCGAACTCTTCATGCTTCCCTTGCGGTTCGCGCAGATGACGACAGGCGTGTCTTGCGGACCGAATCGTCGCAGGTTCCCTTGCTTCCAAAGCATCGCGCACCGCATTTGCCTCGGGGGAAGCATCGGAACTTGGCGAGCAGGCAGCCAGAACGATCGACGTGCAAAAAAATAGGCAAAATCGCCCGGCAGGAAACTCTGTGCGGAACGCCACTTTGCTATGTCCCTTTTGGAACGCTGCCGAAGTCTCAACCAGCCGCCACGCCGCCCGCCGCCGGCTCCAGCGCATTGATCGCCGCATGGACCCGCGCCTCGATCTCCTCGCGCAGTAATCCGGCCGGGATCGGATCGAGGAAGCGGATCGTAATGACCCCTGCCCGGCTGGCCCCCTTGCGCGGCATACAATGGCCGCTGTCGAGCGCGACCGGCACAACGGGCATGTTCAGCGCCTTATACAGCCCGGCGAACCCCGACCGCAGCGGCGGCGCTTCGCCGACCGCCACCCGCGTGCCTTCGGGGAAGATCAGCACCGAGCGGTTCTCGGCGCGCGCCACCGCGGCTTCCTTCAGCATCTGGCGCAGCGCCTTGGACGAGGCATCGCGGTCGACGCCGATCGCGCCGTACGCCTTGGCGGTGCGGCCCCAGAAGGGCATGTCGATCAGCTCGCGCTTCATCACGATCAGCGGGCCGTCGATCAGTTCGGCCATCTCCAGCGTTTCGAACATCGCCTGATGCTTGACCGCGAAGAGGTAGGTGCCGGGCGGCCGCGCGCCGTCCACCCGTACCCGCACGCCCAATATCCAGCGGGCGAGGAAGCGGTGGGTGCGGATCCACACATGGGCATGGACGTGCATCGCCCGCTGCCCGAACCGCGCGGACAAGGGCGCGCTCAGCACGATCGGCACCGACGCGCCGTAGAACAGGATGCGGAAGACGATGGTGCGGACCCACGCGATCACAGGTCGATCCCCAGCCGCATCACCAATCCCCGCACGATATATTTGTTATATTCGCCGAACAGCAGCGCGAAGCCGGGGTTCGCCTTGACCGGATCGCGCACGATCTCGACCGAATTGCCCAGCGCATGGCGCAGCTCCATCGCCGCGCGCGCCATATGCCAGTTCGACGTGACCAGCCGGACCGAGCGATAGCGGTTGCGCCGCACCCAGTCGGCGGTCTCGTCGGCGTTGGAGCGGGTATCCACGGCCTCATGGCCCAGGTCGACGCAGCAGCGGAACAGCCGGCGCGGCGCACCGTTCGCGGCGGCCAGTTCGCCCGGCCGCACATCGGGGTCGACGCCGGTGACCAGCATCCGCTTCGCCTCGCCCCGCTCGATCACCGCCAGCCCGCGCTCGATCCGGCCCGACCCGCCGGTCGGCACGACCACGCCATCGGTGCGGCGAGGATCGGTCAGCGGCGTCGGCAGCGTCACCGAAAACAGCGCGAAACCCAGCGCATAGAGCAGCAATGCGACGGCAACGATCCGCCCCATCACAACACCCGCGCCAGTCGCCGCAGCACGGCGATGCGCGCCGCCAGCATGGCCAGCGCGGTAAAGGCGAAGGGCAGTGCGGCGACCACCGCCCAGTCGAGCGGGGCCAGCGTGATGCCGTCGACCAGCTGCGATTCCAGGGTCGCCATCCGCTCGCCCAGCGCGACCACGACCAGCCCGCCGGCCAGCACGCCGATCAGCGCGCCGGTCAGCGTATCCTGCCCGATCCGGCGCTGGAACAGGCGGGCGATCTGAAGGTCGGTGGAGCCCAGCATGTGCAGAATGTCGATCGTCCCGCGATGCGTATCAAGCCCCGCCCGTGCCGCGAGCAGCACGACGGCGGCGGTGGCACTCGCCATCACCAGCACCAGCCCGAACGCGGTCAGGCCGATCGCGCCGACGAAGCTGCGCACCGGGGCCAGCCACGTCGCATGGCGATCGACGCGGATGCCGGCCCCTACGCCCCGGGCCAGTGCCTCGACCCGCGCAACCGCCGCGTCATCGCCGCTGCTCAGGTCGACATCGATCATCGCCGGCATCGCCAGGTCGGCGTCCAGCCCCGCCTCGCCCAGCCATGGTTTCAGCAGTTCGGCAAGGCGTGCGCGATCGACCTCGCGCACGCGCGTCACGTCGGCCGATGCCTTCAGCCGGGCGAGCAGGCGCACGACCTCCGCATCGCGGGTCGCGGCGTCCCCCTCGATCACCTGCACCGTCAGCCGCGCGGCGAGCTGCCGGTCGAGCGCGCCGCCGGCGTTGCGGGTCGACAGGCCGAGCGCGGCGCTCAGCGTCGTCAGGAAGATCATGATCGCCATGATCCACACCATCGCGCGGCGTCCCTGCCGGTCGTCGAGCAGCGGCTGCGCGGCCCCGCGCTGGCTCATGCGAAACCCGCCGCCACCGGATCGACCAACCGCCCGCGATCTAGCAGCATCAGCCGCGCGTCCGGCACCCGGTCGAGCAGATGGTGATCGTGGGTCGCCATCACGACGGTCGTACCCAGCCGGTTGAGCGAGGCGAACAGCTTCAGCAGCCGTTCGGCCATGTCGGGATCGACATTGCCGGTCGGTTCGTCGGCGACGAGGATTTCGGGCCGGTTGATGACCGCGCGGGCAATCGCGACGCGCTGCTGCTCCCCGCCCGACAGCGTCGGCGGACGCGCATCGGCGCGATCGGTCAGCCCGACCCAGGCGAGCATCTCGCCCACCGGCTCGGCAATATCCTCCTCCGGCATCCCCGCGACCCGCAGCGGGAGCGCGATATTGTCGCGCGCCGACAGGTGCGGGACCAGCCGGAAATCCTGGAACACGACGCCGATCCTCCGGCGGAAACCGGGCAGGCGGCTGCGCTGCGACGTCACCATATCCTCGCCGAACAGGCGGATCACGCCCCGGCTGGGCCGTTGCGACAGGTAGAGGAGGCGCAGCAGCGACGTCTTGCCCGCGCCCGATGCCCCGACCAGGAAATGGAAGGTCCCGGCGCTGAGCGTGAAGCTGACATCGCTCAGCGTTTCCGGACCCTGACCGTAGCGAAGACCGACATTTTCGAACTGAACGATGCTGGCCACGGGCGCCCTTGCTTCCACCGGTCCT
>CAJYRU010000147.1 GCA_913777295.1 uncultured Sphingomonas sp.
GGCGTCCGGCGTGGCCGTCACCGTTATTGGTAGCGCTATCAGCTATCGAGCCGGTCGCGATGCGTCAACCGATCGTCGCGATTTGCAATCGGCGTTGTCGCGCCATAATCAGCGTTGCGAAGGAGCCTCCGTTTTTCATGGATAAACCCAGTCGCCGCAGTGGTGGCAGCGTCACAATACAGGACGTTGCACGAACCGCCGGAGTTTCGGCGATGACCGTTTCCCGAGTCGTCAATGGTGGCGCGAACGTCCGGCAGTCAACGCGCGAGGCGGTGGCCGCGGCGATCGAACAGCTGAACTATTCGCCCAACAGCGCCGCGCGCAGTCTGGCAGCGGGGGAGGCCGCGCAGATCGGGCTACTCTATGCCAATCCGTCGATGGCGTATCTGTCGCATTTCCTGATCGGGGCGCTGGAGGGAGCGCGCAAGGTCGGTTGCCATCTGGTGCTGGAACCCTGCGATGGCGACAGCGCGGAGGCGCAGGCGGAGGGCGCGCGGCGCTTTGCCTCGACCCCGGTACAGGGCGTCATCCTGCCGCCGCCGCTGTCCGATGCGCCGCTCGTGCAGGATGAACTGGATGCGGCGGGCACGCCGTCGGTGGCGGTCGCGGTCGGCGTGGCCCAACCCGGACGTGCGTCGGTCCGAATCGACGATTTCGCGGCGGCCAGGGCAATGACCGAGCATCTTATCGAACTGGGCCATCGTCGGATCGGTTTCGTCAGCGGCAATCCGAACAACGGCGCCAGCGGAGAGCGGTGGCGCGGTTTCGTTGCGGCGATCGAGGCGGCCGGACTGCCGATCGCCGCCATGCCGGTCGAACAGGGGCTGTTCACCTATCGATCGGGTATCGACGCGGCGGAACGGCTGATCGATGGACCCGAGCGACCGACCGCGATCTTTGCCAGTAACGACGACATGGCGGCAGCGGCGATCAGCGTGGCGCATCGGCGCGGGCTGCACGTGCCGCAGGACGTCAGCATCGTTGGGTTCGACGATACCTCGCTCGCGACGACGACCTGGCCGGAAATCACCACGATCCGGCAGCCGATTGCAGCAATGGCCGAGGCGGCGGTGGAGATGCTGCTCGCCCGGATTCGCGATCGCCGCGCTGGCGTCGATGATGGCGAGAACGAGGACCGCGTGCTCGACCACGAGCTGATCGTGCGCGAATCGTCCGGGCCTGCGCCGTCCCGGTCATGACGGCATGGCCCCGCAGCCCGAAATCGGCGCGATGGGGCATTCACGGCGCTTGCATTTATCATAATTATTCGCCACCGTTACCGCTAACACGTCGTCCAGTACGGCAGTGAGCTTGGGAGTGGATGGGGATGACAGAGGCGGGCGGGGAGCGCGTGAACATCGCGCTTGTCATCGCCATCGTCGCGGTGGCGACGATCGGCGGTTTGCTGTTCGGATATGACAGCGGTGCGGTGAATGGCACCCAGGAAGGGTTGAAGACCGCGTTCGGCCTTAGCGAGGCGGGGCTGGGCTTCACGGTCGGTTCGCTGCTGATCGGTTGCTTTGTCGGCGCGTTCCTGGCGGGCAAGCTCGCCGATGCGATGGGCCGTCGCAAGGTGATGATGCTGGCGGCCGTGCTGTTCCTGATCGGTGCGCTGATCCAGGGGTTCAGCCATGTACAGCTGTTGTTCGTCGTCGCGCGCTTCATGGGCGGCATGGCCGTCGGTGCGGCTTCCGTGCTGTCGCCTGCCTATATCTCGGAAGTTGCTCCGGCGAATATTCGCGGGCGGATGACGACGATCCAGCAGATCATGATTATCACCGGCCTGACCGCCGCGTTCGTCGTGAACTATTATCTGGCCGCTGCAGCCGGTGCCTCCACCTCGATCTGGTGGGGCGGATATGAGGCATGGCGCTGGATGTACTGGATGCAGGCCATTCCGGCCGCCGTCTTCCTGGTCGCGCTGCTCTTCATCCCGGAAAGCCCGCGCTATCTGGTGCAGAAGGGGCGTCTGGACGAGGCTCGTATCGTCCTGACCCGGCTGTTCGGCCCGGCGGCCGCCGCGACCAAGGTTCGCGACATCGAAGCCTCGTTCAGCAAGGATCATCGTCCGGCGCTGCGCGACATTCTCGATCCGGTGAAGGGCGGCATCCGTCCGATCGTATGGGCGGGTCTGGTGCTGGCGGTGTTCCAGCAACTCGTCGGCATCAACGTCATCTTCTATTACGGCGCCACGCTGTGGCAGCTGGCGGGCTTTACCGAGGGACAGTCGCTGCAGATCAACATCCTGTCGGGTGTCGTGTCGATCGCGGCGTGTTTCGTCACGATCGCGCTGGTCGACCGGATCGGGCGCAAGCCGCTGCTGCTGATCGGGTCGGCGGGCATGGCGGTGACGCTGTGGGCGCTCGTCTATTGCTTCCATAACGGCACGCTGGATGCGGCGGGCAAGCTGCAACTGTCGGCCGATCTCGGCACGCTCGCGCTGATCGCGGCGAACCTGTACGTCGTGTTCTTCAACGTCAGCTGGGGCCCGATCATGTGGGTCATGCTGGGCGAGATGTTCCCGAACCAGATGCGCGGTTCGGCGCTGGCGATCTGCGGCTTTGCCCAGTGGTTCGCCAACTATCTGATCGCGCAGAGCTTCCCGGTGATGGCATCGGCGCTGGGCCTCACGGTCACCTATAGTTTCTACGGCATTTGCGCCGTCATCAGCTTCTTCCTCGTCCAGAAGTTCATTCATGAGACGAAGGGCAAGGAGCTGGAGGACATGCAGGGTTGACCCTGACCCTCGCCCGTTTCGCGACGGGCGGGGATTTTCTCATCTCATCGAGTGGACATGATGACCCGCACTCCCGCCCGCCCGTTTCGTTCGCGCGAATGGTTCGCTGCGCCCGGTCGCCTCGACATGGCCGCGCTCTACCTCGAACGATTCATGAATTACGGCATCACGCCAAAGGAACTGACCAGCGGGCGGCCGATCATCGGTATCGCCCAATCGGGGTCGGACCTGACGCCGTGCAACCGTATCCATCTGGAGACGGTTAAGCGGGTGAAGGCCGGGATCGAGGCGGCGGGCGGCATTCCGATGGAATTTCCGACCCACCCGATCTTCGAAAATTGCCGCCGGCCGACCGCGGCGATCGACCGTAACCTCGCCTATCTCGGGCTGGTCGAGATCCTGAACGGCTATCCGATCGATGCCGTGGTGCTGACGACCGGATGCGACAAGACCACGCCGTCGGCGATCATGGCGGCGTCGACGGTCGATATTCCGGCGATCGTCCTGTCGGGCGGACCGATGCTCGATGGCTGGCACGACGGCGATCTGGTCGGGTCCGGCACGGTGATCTGGCGTTCACGGCGCAAGCTGGCGGCGGGCGAGATCACCGAAGAGGAGTTTCTGGAGGCGGCGACTGCTTCGGCACCGTCGGCCGGCCATTGCAACACAATGGGCACCGCATCGACGATGAACGCGATTGCCGAGGGGCTGGGCATGTCGCGGCCCGGTTGCGCGGCGATCCCGGCGCCCTATCGCGAACGTGGCCAGATCGCGTATGAGACGGGCAAGCGGATTGTCGAGATGGCCTATGACGACCTGCGCCCGTCCAAGATCCTGACGCGCCAGTCGTTCCTGAACGCCATCGCGCTCATCACCGCGATCGGCGGATCGTCGAACGCGCATCCGCATCTGCACGCCATGGCGCGTCATGCCGACATCGAGCTGAAGCCGTCCGACTGGATGGACTATGGCTATGACCTGCCGCTGCTGGTCGATGTTCAGCCGGCGGGGCGGTTCCTCGGCGAACGCTTCCATCGGGCGGGCGGGGTGCCGGCCGTGCTGAGCGAGCTGATCGCCGCCGGAAAGGTCGACGGCTCTGTCGCGACGGTGACCGGCATGACGCTTGGCGAGAATGTCGCCAGCCGCGTGGCGACCGATCGCGAGGTCATCCGCCCGTACGACCAGCCGCTCAAGGAACAGGCCGGGTTCCTGGTCCTTTCGGGCAATCTGTTCGACGTGGCGATCATGAAGACCAGCGTGATCGGTCCCGATTTCCGGGAACGCTATCTGTCGCAGCCGGGCAATGAAGGCTGTTTTGAGGGACGGGCGATCGTGTTCGACGGGTCGGACGACTATCACCATCGCATCGACGATCCGGCGCTCGACATCGACGAGAATTGCATCCTCGTGATCCGCGGCGCGGGCGTGATCGGCTGGCCGGGTTCGGCCGAGGTCACCAACATGCAGCCGCCCGCAGCCTTGCTCCAGCGCGGTATCCAGAGCCTGCCGACGATCGGCGACGGGCGGCAGTCCGGAACGTCGGACAGCCCGTCGATCCTCAACGCCTCGCCCGAAAGCGCGGTTGGCGGGGGGCTGGCGTGGCTGCGGACGGGGGACACGATCCGCATCGACCTGAACCACGGCCGCTGCGACATGCTTGTCGACGATGCGGAAATTGCCCGGCGCAAGGGGGAGGGCATTCCGCCCGTGCCGCCCAGCCAGACGCCTTGGGAAGAAATCTACCGCGAGAAGGTCGGACAGCTCGGTGACGGCGGCGTCCTCGACCTCGCGCTCAAATATCGCCGGACGTCGGAAACGACGCCGCGCCACAATCACTAAAGGGGTGGTGGACATGAAGACCGAACACGCCGCGCGGATGCTGCCGGCGGATCACGACAAGGCGCTGCTGGTCGGCCGGATGCAACTGGCCGATGGCCCGACGCCGGTCGTGCTGAAGGGGGGCAAGGTCATCGACGTGTCGGCCCATGCCGCGACGGTCGCCGACCTGCTGGAGCGCAGCGATGTCGCGACGCTCGACGGGCCGGTGGTGTGCGATGTGGCCGCGCTGGCCGATCCGGCGGGCGAGCATCCCCCAATCCTGTCGCCGATCGACCTGCAATGCGTGAAGGCGGCAGGCGTGACCTTTGCCGTGTCGGCGCTGGAGCGGGTGATCGAGGAACGCGCACGCGGTGACGCCGATGCGGCGCAGGGCATTCGCGGCGATCTGGAAGCGCGCATCGGCGGCGGTATCCGGTCGGTAAAGCCGGGTTCGGCCGAGGCCGCCGAACTGAAGGCTGCGCTGATCGAGGCGGGCATGTGGTCGCAATATCTGGAAGTCGCGATCGGCCCCGATGCGGAGGTGTTCACCAAGGCGCCGGTGCTGTCGACGGTCGGCTGGGGCGCCGAGGTCGGCATCCGGTCGGATTCGTCGTGGAATAATCCCGAGCCGGAAATCGTCATCGTCGCGACCAGCAACGGCAAGGCAGTCGGCGCGACGCTGGGCAACGACGTCAACCTACGCGATTTCGAAGGGCGCTCGGCATTGCTGCTGGGAAAGGCGAAGGACAATAACGCCTCGACCGGGATCGGGCCGTTCATCCGCCTGTTCGACGGCAATTTCACCATGGATACGGTGCGAGATGCGGTGGTCGACCTGCGCATCGATGGCCCTGAGGGTTATGTCCTGACCGGCACCAGCACCATGCGCGAGATCAGCCGCGATCCCGAGGATCTGGTGCGGCAGGCGCTGTCCGAGCATCAATATCCCGATGGTTTCGTCCTGTTCCTCGGCACGTTGTTCGCGCCGGTGCAGGATCGCGACGAACCGGGCCGCGGCTTTACCCACAAGCCGGGCGACGTCGTGCGCATTTCGACCCCGGCGCTGGGCGAACTGGCCAATATCGTCACCACGTCCAAGGCGGCCGCGCCTTGGGCGTTCGGCATACGTGACCTGATGCGCAACCTTACGCGCCGCGGCCTGATCGCCGCCTGACCCTCTCTTGCTGGAACCGAACCCGATGTCGCCTGACGATTTTGCCTATCCCGTCGCGCCGGAAGCCCGCGCCTCCTATCCGTCCCTCGCCGGCAAGCGCGTGCTGATTACCGGCGGCGGCTCGGGAATCGGTGCCGGCGTCGTGGAGGGCTTCGTGCGGCAGGGCGCACACGTCACCTTTTTCGACATTGCCGAAGCGGATTCGCTGAAGCTGATCGAGGAACTGACGGGCGCCGGTCCGACGCCGTCGTTCCGGCGGGTCGACCTGACCGACATCGCCGCGCTCAAGGCCGCGATCGATGGTGCGATTGCGGAGGGTGGCGCGTTCGACGTGCTAGTCAACAACGCCGCCAGCGACGATCGCCATTCGATCGAACAGGTCGACGAAGCCTATTGGGATAACCGGATGGGCGTCAATCTGCGCCACCTGTTCTTCGCCGCGCAGGCGGTCATTCCGGGGATGAAGGCGGCCGGCAAGGGCGTGATCGTCAACATGGGGTCGATCAGCTGGCACCTCGCGCTGGAGGAACTGACCCTGTACCAGACCGCGAAGGCGGCGATCGAGGGACTGACCCGCAGCTTCGCACGCGAGCTGGGCGGCGACGGCATCCGCTCGGTCTGCGTCATTCCGGGTAACGTGCGCACCCCGCGCCAGCTGAAATGGTACACGCCGGAGGGAGAGGCGGAGATCGTGAAGGCCCAGTGCCTGAACGGTCGCCTGGTCGCTGGCGACATCGCCGCGATGATCCTGTTCCTTGCCTCCGACGATGCGCGGCTGGTAACCGGGCACAGCTTCTTCGTGGATGCAGGGTGGCGGTAAGATGACGACGGTACAGCGTTCCGAACCGGTCAGCGTCTGGGATCTGTCGGCGCCGCTGCTCGAAGGGCCGATCTGGGTGACACGCGACCAGGCGCTGTGGTTCGGTTGTATCAAGACGCCGCGTGTCCATCGGTTTGACCCGGCGAGCGGCGAGCGGCGCAGTTGGGCGGCACCGGGGCAGTGCGGCTTCGTGCTGCCATCGGCCGACGGCAAGTTCATCGCCGGCCTGCAGACAGGACTGCACCGCTTCGATCCGGTGACGGGGGCGTTCGAACTGCTGGTCGATCCCGAACCCAATCTGCCGGGCAACCGGCTGAACGATGCGACCGTCGATCCTTCGGGCCGGCTGTGGTTCGGCACGATGGATGATGGCGAGAGCGCCGCGACCGGTGCGATCTATCGCCTGGGCGCGGACGGACGCGCGGTCGCCTCTGCACCGCCGGTGTCGATCACCAACGGGCCGGCGGTCAGTCCTGACGGCCAGACGCTGTATCATGTCGATACGCTCGGCGGGCATGTCTATGCCTGCACGATCGCCGCGGACGGTTCGCTGACCGATCGGCGGCTGTTCGTGTCGATCCCGAACGACGAGGGCTATCCCGACGGGCCGACGGTCGATGCCGAGGGTTGCGTGTGGATCGGCTTGTACACCGGCTGGGGCATCCGCCGCTATTCGCCGAAGGGTGAATTGCTGGAAACGATCCGGATGCCGGTCGATGCGATCACCAAGGTTGCGTTCGGCGGTCCCGATCGGCGGACGGTGTTCGCGACTACTGCGAACAAGCATCATGATGCCGAACAAGCGGCGGCCCAGCCGCTGGCAGGCAATCTGTTCCAGTTCGAGGTAGACGTGCCGGGCGTGGCGGGTACGGAGATTTCGGTCGGGATTTGAACGGTGAGGCGTGGCGCGATGCCGCGCCTTACGTGGACCTGCGTACCACCAGTTCGGGCGGGAGCAGCGCGGGCGCCGTTTCCCGGCGGTTGATGCGGCGGATCAGCATGTCGACCAGCAATTCCCCGGCGCGCGCATAATCCTGCCGGATGGTGGTCAGCGGCGGCTGGGCGAGCGATGCGGCCGGGATGTCGTCGAACCCGACGATCGCGACGTCGCGCGGGACCTGGCGCCCCGCTTCGGCAAGCGCCCGCATCGCGCCCAGGGCGATCATGTCGGACGCGGCAAAGATGGCATCGAACGCGATACCGCGGGCGATCAACCGGCTGGCGGCGTCATAGCCGGACGCCTCACTCGACAGCGCATCGACCTGCAACCCCGGATCGATCGGGAGGCCCGCCGCCTGTAGCGCCGCGGCCAGGCCGCGATAGCGGTCGCGGGACTCGGGATAGTGGTTCGACGCGTCGCCAAGGAACGCGATGCTGCGCCGGCCCCGATCGATCAGATGCTGCCCGGCATCGCGCCCGCCGCCGAAATTGTCGCAGCCGATGACGGTGCCGGGATGTGCTGGGTCGGCCGATCCCCAGCGGACGAAATGCGTCCCCTGCGCCACCAGCTGATCCAGCCGGCGCGAATAATCGTCGAAATCGCCATAGTCGAGCAGGATCAGCCCGTCGGCCTTGCGACTGTCCTCGTAATCGACATGCCAGTCGGCGGACAATTGCTGGAACGAGGTCAGCAGATCGTATCCGCGCGCACCGCAGGTGTGGAGGATCGACCCCAGCATCGACAGGAAGAACGGATTGATCCGCGATCCATCGGGTGCGGGATCCTCGAAGAACAGCAGTGCCAGCGTCGAGGTGCTGCCGCGGCGCAGGGCGGAGGCGTTCTTGTCGACCTTGTAGTTCAGCTGCGCGGCAATCGCCTCGATCCGCAGGCGGGTGGCGGCGCTGACCGTGCGATCGCCGCGCAATGCCCGGCTGACCGTCGGTTGCGACACGCCGGCCAGCGCCGCGATGTCGAACGAGGTCGGCTTGTCGCCCGCCGCCATGCACAATTCTCCCCGGCCCCCCATGGGCATTCCGGTCGGTGTAGCGGCGCGGCAACGCTACCGGCAAGCATGGACTGAATACGTATGCTGTACGCTTCTCAAGATGACCGAATGGTTTCAGTAGGAGGGTACGGACGAACCGGGCGAAAGAGCCGGGGAATCAACCATCGTTGGGGAGGATTGGATCATGCGGTATTCATCGCAAGCGTCGACGTGCGCCAAATTGGCGCGGGGATCGAGCATCACTGCATTGATGGTCGCAGGGCTGCTGGCAGGTGCCGGCACCGCAGTTGCGCAGACCGCGCCGGTACAGGCCGATGCGACCGACCCGACCGCGACGCCGGCCACCGAAGAAGATACCGACATCGTCGTTACCGGCTTCCGTGCCAGCCTGGAAAATGCAGTCGCCGAAAAGAAGAATCGCGATCAGGTCGTTGAATCGATCTCGGCGGAAGACATCGGCAAGCTGCCCGACGCGTCGATCGCGGAATCGATCGCCCGCCTGCCGGGTCTGACGTCGCAGCGCGTTTCGGGCCGGTCGAACTCGATCTCGATCCGCGGCTTCGCACCCGATTTCTCGACCACGCTGCTGAACGGCCGCGAACAGACGTCGACCGGCGACAACCGCGCTGTCGAATACGACCAGTATCCCGCCGAAATCATGAGCCAGGTGCTGGTCTACAAGACCGGTCAGGCGAACCTGGTCGGACAGGGCCTGTCGGGCACCGTCGACCTGCGCACCGTCCGCCCATTGGAATATGGCCGCCGCGCAATCTCGATCGGCGCGCGCGGCACCTATGCCGATCTCGGCAAGCTGAACGCCGGGTCGCGTGACAAGGGCTACCGCGTCAACGGCACGTACATCGACCAGTTCGCCGACGACAAGATCGGCATCGCGCTGTCGGGCAACTACCTCGACGAGCCGTACCAGATTCAGGAATTCAACGCCTGGGGCTATGCCGGTTTCAACGGGCAGGGCGTGATCGGCGGATCAAAGTCGTACGTCACCTCGACCCGTCTGAAGCGTCTCGGCCTGTCGGGCACGCTGCAGTATCGGCCCGTGCCGAACCTGACCGTTACGGTCGACGGCTTCTATTCCGACTTCAACGACGATCAGATCAAGCGCGGCATCGAACTGCCGCTGGGCTATGGTCAGGACTTCAACAACGCCGCCAACCCCAATGGCGTGAAGCTGACCAACACCACCGCCAATAGCGATGGCTTCATCACCTCGGGTACGTTCGGCAATGTCGAAGGCGTGATCCGCAACGACGCGTTCGAGCGCAAGGCGAAGCTGTATTCGTTCGGCTACAACATGGCATGGCGCGGCGACGACGGCTGGAACGCGACGCTCGACGCCAGCTATTCGAAGACCGATCGCGAAGAGATCATTCTCGAAAGCTATGCCGGCACCGGGTACGGCCAGAATGTCGGCGCGAAGGACACGATTTCGTTCACCAGCGGCAAGACCGGCACCATCTTCAAGCCGACGCTGAACTATTCCGACCCTAACCTGATCCTGCTGACCGATCCGCTCGGCTGGGGCGGGTCGAACCTGCAGGCCGGCTATTTCAACGACCGCATCGTCAAGGACCGGATCGCCCAGTACCGCTTTGAGGTCGAAAAGGAGCTGGACAGCTTCTTCGGCGCAGTGAAGGCCGGGTTGAACTATACCGACCGTGACAAGTCGCTGACCCCGGACGAGGCGCTGCTGGCGCTGAGCGGTGGGCTGCGTCAGTTGCGCGTGCCGGACCAGTATGTGAAGGGTTCGACCAACCTCAGCTACCTGGGTCTCGGCCCGATGCTGAGCTACGATCCGCGCGAACTGCTGGCGGGCGGCATCTATCAGCTGAACCCGAATACCAGCCTCGACGTGCCGGCCAAGGCGTTCCGCATCGAAGAAGATTTGATGACCATGTATGTCCAGGCGGACATCAATCAGGACATCGGCGGTTCGGTGCTGACCGGCAATATCGGCGTGCAGGCGGTCAACACCGAACAGAAGTCGTCGGGTCTGGTCGCCGCGGCGGGGACGCTGGTCCCGACCATTCGCGGCGCGGATTACTGGGACGTGCTGCCCAGCCTCAACCTGTCGCTGCGTATGCCCGGCGACTGGGTGGTCCGTGCGGCTGCCGCGCGGCAGGTCCAGCGGCCGCGTCTGGACGACATGCGTGTGTCGCAGGGTTATGGCTATAATCCTGCCGAGCGGATCATCACCGGCGGCGGCGGCAACCCGTATCTCCGTCCGATCCGGTCGAATTCGTTCGACCTGACGCTGGAGAAATATTTCGGCCGGTCGGGCTACCTGGCGGCACAGGGTTTCTACAAGGACCTGAAGTCGTTCGTGTATAACCAGACGATCCCGTTCGACTATGCGGGTTTCCCGACGCCGACGGGGACGCCGGCGGGCACCCCGACGCTGGGCCGCGCCGACGTGCCGATCAACGGCGCGGGCGGCAGCATCTACGGCGTCGAGCTGGCTGCCACGCTGCCGCTCAGCACCTTCGTGTCGTTCCTCGACGGGTTCGGCGTGACCGGTGGCGGTTCGTGGACGAAGACGCAGATCAAGCCGAACCCGAACGCTCCGGCGGAGGACATCCCCGGCTATTCGAAGTGGGTCATAAACGGCACGGCGTATTTCGAGAAGTGGGGCTTCAGCGCCCGCGGATCGGCGCGCTATCGCTCGACCTTCGTCGGCGAACTGTCGGGCTTCGGTGGCAATCGCCAGCGTCGCCGGGCGCTCGACGAAACGATCATCGATGCGCAGATCGGCTATGAGTTCCAGAAGGGCACCGCGCTCGAAGGGCTGTCGATCTTCGTGCAGGGGCAGAACCTGACCGACGAGCGTTTCTCGACCGTCGATCCCGCCTATGACCTCGCCGTGATCGATTATCAGAGCTATGGCCGGCGCTTCCTGGCCGGGGCATCGTTCCGGTTCTGATGACCGTCTCCGCCCGCTCCGGTTCGGGGCGGGCGGATTGACCTGATGGAGGCGTGGATGGCGATCGATCAGGAGCCGGTGCGGCGTGTCGCCATTATCGGGGGCGGATCGGCCGGATGGATGGCGGCGGCGGCGCTGGCCCGCTTCCTGCCCGCCGGCACCGCCGTCACGCTGGTCGAATCCGACTCGATCGGCACGGTCGGCGTGGGGGAAGCGACCATTCCCCAACTCCGGCTGTTCAACCAGCATCTGGGCATCGACGAGGATGGTTTCGTCGCGCGGACGGGGGGCAGTTTCAAGCTGGGCATCGAGTTCGCCGGCTGGAACGGCGCCGACAGTCGCTATCTCCACGCGTTCGGATCGATCGGCCGTTCGGTCGGACTGGTGCCATTCCACCATTACTGGCTGGCGGCAGGCGGCGGCGATCGACCGCAATCGCTCTGGTCGCACAGTGCCTGTGCGGTCGCGGCAGTGCAGAACCGGTTCGATCGCGATCCCGGCATTCCCCAGGCGCCGTCCGGTACCGCCTGGGCCTATCACTTCGATGCGGCGCGCTATGCCGCCTATCTGCGCGAACGGGCTGAGGCGGGTGGCGTCGTCCGGGTCGAGGGGCGGGTGGTCGACGTGTCGCAGGACGGCGCGACCGGGCTGATCGCCGGTGTCACGCTGGACGATGGGCGCGTGGTCGAGGCGGATTTCTTCATCGATTGTTCGGGGTTCGCCGCGCTGCTGATCGGGCGGATGGCGGGCGATCGCTGGGACGACTGGTCGGCGTTGTTGCCGTGCGACCGGGCGCTGGCGGTGCCGTGCGCTTCGGTCGCGCCGATCACCCCCTATACCCGCGCAACCGCCCGCGCGGCTGGGTGGCAATGGCGCATTCCCTTGCAGGAGCGGACCGGCAACGGGCTGGTCTATTCCAGCGCGCACCTGTCCGACGACGATGCTGCGGCGATACTCCTCGGCAACCTCGACGGTGCGGCGCTGGGCGACTCCCGGCCGCTGCGGTTCACCACCGGACGGCGGGAGTCGCCGTGGATCGGCAATTGCGTGGCGCTGGGATTGGCGGCGGGGTTCATGGAACCGCTGGAATCGACGTCGATCCATCTGGTCCAATCGGGGATCGCGCGGCTATTGTCGTTGTGGCCGACCGCGCAGCCGCGTTCCGCCGATATTGCCGAATTCAATCGCCAGTCGTCGCGCGAATGGCTGAGCGTCCGCGATTTCCTGATCGCGCATTATGCGCTGAACGGGCGCGACGAACCGTTCTGGCAGGAACGCCGCGCGACGCCGCTGCCCGACAGCCTGCAGGAACGTATCGCGCTGTTCGAACAATCGGGCCGGATCGTCCGCGACGAGCATGAGCTGTTCGCCGAGGTCGCGTGGTTGCAACTGCTGGTCGGGCAGGGGGTGGTCGCCGGGGGCTATCACCCGCTTGCCGACGCG
Organism: uncultured Sphingomonas sp.; assembly: GCA_913777295.1. Taxonomy (GTDB): domain Bacteria; phylum Pseudomonadota; class Alphaproteobacteria; order Sphingomonadales; family Sphingomonadaceae; genus Sphingomonas. The sequence continues at coordinate 12,877 of CAJYRU010000147.1, forward strand.
TTGCCCGCCGCACGGCGCGACCAGTTCCTCGACATATCGGCGCAACACGCCGCCGCCACGGTGGCGCGGATGCCGACCCATGACCAGTTTCTTCGCGCCCATTGTCCGGCGCCCGATGCAAAGGTTGCCGCGTGATCCGATCCCTCCTTCTCGCCCTGACCCTGGGTGCCAGCGCATTGCCGGTGGCAGCTGCCGCTCAGGATTTCCGCGCGCGTGCGCCCGAGGACGAAGTGATCTATTTCGTGCTGCCCGACCGTTTCGAAAACGGCGACAAGACGAATGATCGCGGCGGCCTGATCGGTGATCGCCTGGTCACGGGCTTCGATCCGACGTCGAAGGGCTTCTATCATGGCGGCGACCTGAAGGGGCTGACCGCGCGGCTGCCCTATATCCAGTCGCTGGGCGCGACCGCGATCTGGGTCGGGCCGATCTTCAAGAACAAGCCCGTTCAGGGCGGCCCGGGCAACGAGTCGGCGGGCTATCACGGATATTGGGTCACGGACTTCACCCAGGTCGACCCGCATCTGGGCACAAATGCCGAGTTCAAGGCGCTCGTCGACGCGGCACATGCGCGTGGGCTGAAGGTCTATATGGACATCATCGCCAACCATACCGCCGACGTGATCCAGTATCGCGAATGCGTGGGGAAGAGCGCGTGCGTCTATCGCAGCCGCGCCGACTATCCCTATGCCGCCAACGGCAAGAACCGCGGCTTTGCCGGGGACGGCGTGCAGACGGCGGAGAATTTCGCGAAGCTGACCGATCCGACCTTCGCCTATACCCCGTTCGTGCCGGCGGCAGAGCGGTCGGTGAAGGTGCCCGCATGGCTCAACGACCCGATCTACTATCACAATCGCGGTAATACGACCTTCAGCAACGAAAGCTCGCAGATGGGCGATTTCGTCGGGCTGGACGATCTGATGACCGAGAACCCGCGCGTCGTGGCGGGGATGATCGACATCTTCGGCGGCTGGATCGACCGGTTCGGTATCGACGGCTATCGCATCGATACCGCCCGCCATGTTAACCCGGAATTCTGGGCAGCGTTCGTACCTGCCATGCAGGCGCGAGCCAAGGCACGCGGCATCCCCAACTTCCACGTCTTCGGCGAAGTCGCGCTGTCCTCGCTCGACGCCGGCGGCCTTGCCGCGTGGACCAAGACCGGCAAGTTTCCCGCCGTGCTCGACTTCTCGTTCCGCGAGGCGGTGTTGCAGAGCGTCGCGGGCACCAAGGGCACCGACGTGTTCGAAACGGTGTTCGACGGTGATGTCCTCTATGCCAATGGTGAGGCGACGGCGCGGCAGCTGCCGACCTTTACCGGCAATCACGACAATGGCCGGTTCGCCTATTATCTGCGGCAGGCGCGTCCGCAGGCGAGCGCTGCCGAAATCCTGTCGCGCGTGATGCTGTCGAACGCGATGCTGCTGAGCCTGCGCGGCGTGCCGACCATCTACTCGGGCGATGAGCAGGGCTTTGCCGGCGACGGCAACGATC
>CAJYRU010000148.1 GCA_913777295.1 uncultured Sphingomonas sp.
CTAGACAACAATACCGGCGTCGCCTCACCACCCCTCTTTAGGAAGGGCAGATCACGTCGCCTGCATCTCGCTGTCTCAGATGGAAGCGAGTAACTCGCCCCGTCCGGTGAACAGCCCTCTACGGGGGCGAAACTTTATTGTCAACAAACTTTCTCAAAAAAGTTCCATTTCGCCGTTCCGGCCTGTCGCTTCCGGGAAAAGTCGATCGACAGTCTGTATGCGCAGGGGCGATTGCACGGCGGCAGGCGGAGCGGCGTTGGCTGCCACCGCCTCGCCCACGATCAGTATCGCCGGATCGGTGGCGCTGATTGCCTCCACCAGGAACGCCAGCGCCGACAACCGTCCGCGGATGATCCGTTCGTCCGGCAGCGAGGCATTGACCACCACCAGCACCGACGTATCCGCCCCACGCCCCGCAGCGATAAGTTCCTGCGCGACACTCGCCGCCGCCGCGCGGCCCATATAGATCGCCAGGGTCGCATCGGGCGCCGCCAGCGAGTCCCAGTCGAGGTCGATCTGCCGTCCGGCCTGCGCATGGGCCGTCACCAGGGTCAGCCGTCGCGCGATACCGCGCAACGTCAGGCTGGCTCCGGCCGATGCGACGGCTGCACTGGCAGCGGTAATGCCGGGACAGATATGCACGGCCACGCCGGCAGCGGTGCAGGCGGAGACTTCCTCCGCCGTCCGGCCAAAGATCGCCGGGTCGCCCCCCTTGAGCCGTACCACCCGCTTGCCGGCCAACGCGGCGGCCACGATCAGCGCGTCGATCGCGCCCTGATCCTTCGAATGGCGGCCCGATCGCTTGCCGACGCTTACCCGCTCCACGTCCGGTCCGATCAGGGCCAGCACCCCCGGCCCGACCAGCGCATCATGGAACACGATCTCCGCCATCGCGATCAGGCGGGCGGCCTTCCGCGTCAGCAGGTCAGGGTCACCCGGCCCTGCCCCGACCAGCCAGACCGATCCGGCGGGAAAGTCGTCATGCGGCATGGATCTTCTCCTCGGTAAGCAGGCGGGCAAGCGCCGGGCGGCAAGACCCGCAATTGGTGCCGGCGCCGATGGCAGCGCCGATCGCGGCGACATCGGCCAGCTGCCGGTCGCGGATCGCCGCGACGATGGTGCGCATTCCGATGTAGAAGCAGCTGCAGATGATCGGTCCGTGATCGACCGCAGCGCCGGGTGCGCGTCCGGCCAAGACGGTCGGCGCCGCCTGCGCTTCGCTCAATTGGCCGATCAACCAGTCGCGCGTGGGGAGTTCCCCGCATTCCGTCAGGAACAGTGCCGCGATCAGCCGTCCATCGGCCAGCACGGCGACCCGCCGCGTGCCCCGCGCCCGATCGATGGCCTCGATCCGGTCGCCGGCAGGCAGGCACGCTTCCAACCGCGCGACGTCGCCATTGCCGGCCAGTTCCCAGAGGCTACCCATCGGCACCGCGACACGAGTCGCCCACAGGCATTCGGGACGACGGGCCGGCTCCCCAGCGACGATCAGGAAGCCACGCCAGCCGGTCGTGACCGCCGTGACGTTCGCCGGTGTCGACTTGAAACCCGGCTGCCCGGAAACCGGATCGGTCAGCGGACGCGACAACATCCCGGTGCGCCCGCCGCTCGACGTCCGGTCGGTCCAGTGGATCGGCGTGAACAATTCGCCGGGGCGCTGGCTATCGGTTACCTGCACGCGGTAAAGGCTGTCGCCCTGCGGCGTCGTCACGCGGGCCAGACCACCATCGGCAATCGCCAGCCGTGCGGCATCGTCCGGATGGATCTCGACCAGCGGCTCCTCGCGATGCCGGGCCAGCTTTGGTGCAAGGCCGGTACGGGTCATCGTATGCCACTGATCGCGGTAGCGCCCGGTATTGAGCGTCAGCGGCCAGTCCTTGAGCGGTGCGGCCAGCGGCTTCTGTACCACCGGGACCAGCCGTGCATGACCATCCGGCGTGGGAAAGCGCCCATCGGCAAACGGCGTCCCGCCCCACCGGAACGGTGCCATCGCGTCATAATCGGCATTGCCGCCGGCACCGTGCCCGGCCAGCGAGAACAGCCGCGCGCCGTCGTTGCGATAGGCCGAGAGCCGCACATGCTCGCGCCAGATTTCCGCGGGGCGGTCATAGGCAAAGGCTGTCTTCCACCCCATGCGCCGCGCGACTTCCTTGACGATCCACCAATCGGGTTTCGCCTCGCCCGGCAGGGAGAACAGTGCGCGCTGACGGCTGACGGTGCGGTCGCTGTTGGTGACCGTCCCGTCCTTTTCCCCCCACGCCGCCGCCGGCAGGCGGACATGGGCGTGTACGCTGGTGTCGGTTTCGGCGATCACGTCGCTCACGACCACAAACGGACAGGCGGACAGCGCCTCGCGCACGCGCCCCGCATCGGGCATCGATACCGCCGGGTTGGTCGCCATCACCCACAGCGCCTTGATCCGGCCGTGGCCCAGTTCGCGGAACAGATCTACCGCCTTCAGCCCCGGTCTGGTCGCAATGGTCGGCGACGCCCAGAAGCGCTGGACCAGGGCGCGGTTCTCCTCGGCGAAGTCCATATGCGCGGCGAGGGTGGAAGCAAGGCCGCCGACCTCCCGCCCGCCCATCGCATTGGGCTGTCCGGTGATCGAAAAGGGCTGGGCGCCCGGCTTGCCGATCCGCCCGGTGGCGAGGTGGACGTTGATGATGGCATTGACTTGATCGGTGCCGGTCAGCGACTGGTTCACGCCCTGGCTGAACATCGTCACGGTACGCGGCGTCGCGGCGAACCATTCGTAGAAGCGGCGCAGGTCGGCGGCGGGTACGTCGCAGGTGCGCGCGACCGACCAGAGGTCGGTGCCCTCGCCCATCCGCGCCCAGAAATCGTCGGGCATGGTTACATGGTTGCGCAGGAAGGCGGTATCGATCGCGCCCACCGTACGGCACCAGGCGAGCAGCCCGTTCATCAGCGCGACGTCGCTGCCCGGCCGGATGGCAAGGTGCAGGTCGGCCTGTTCAGCGGTTTCGGTACGGCGCGGATCGATCACGACGAGCCGCGCCCCGGCATCGCAGCGCGCGCGGATGCGCTGATAGATGATCGGATGGCACCATGCGGTGTTGGACCCGACCAGGACGATCAGGTCGGCGACGTCCAGGTCGTCATAGGACGCGGGCACGACATCCTCGCCGAACGCGCGCATGTGGCCCGCCACTGCACTGGACATGCACAGCCGCGAATTGGTGTCGATATTCGCAGACCCGATAAAGCCCTTCATCAGCTTGTTGGCGACGTAGTAATCCTCGGTCAGCAACTGGCCCGAGACATAGAAGGCGACGCTGCCCGGCCCATGCCGCTCGATCGTCTCGCGAAACCGGCGTGCGACCAGGTCGAGCGCCTTGTCCCACGACGCGCGGCGCTTGCCGATCATGGGTACAAGCAGGCGCCCTTCCAGCCCGACCGTCTCGCCCAGATGCGTGCCCTTCGAACACAGCCGTCCGCGATTGGCGGGATGGTACGGATCGCCCTCGATCCGGACGCTCCGTTCGCCGGTAACCGTCGCGCGGATGCCGCAGCCGACCCCGCAATAGGCGCAGGTGGTTCGTATTGCCCTCTCCCCCATGGGGGAGAGGGTTGGGAGAGGGGCAGTCACGAGCGCCGGTCCATGCGGATGGCCCCCTCCCCCCGACCCTCTCCCCTGAAGGGGCGAGGGAGTTGCACGCCCCTCACGCCACCGCCCTTAGAGTCGATGCACGACAGATCAGCACCCTGCCCCCGCTGACTCTAACCGGCACGGTCGGGGTACATCCCTTGTCCTCGCCCAACGCCTCACCGGTCGTCAGCGAAATCCGCCAGTTGTGCAGCGGGCACGCCACTGCGCCGCCATGAACGATCCCCTGCGACAGCTTGCCGTGCTTGTGCGGGCAACGATCGCGCAAAGCGAAGACCTTGCCCTCGCCGGTACGGAACACCGCGATGTCGTCGCCGCCATCGACCTGCACCGTGCGGCTGCCGCGCAGCGGGATTTCCTCGACCCAGCCGATGTCGAGCCATTCGCCGATCATGCCAGTTCCCCCATGGGTTGAAAGCGCGCCATCGGCGCATGGATTTCGCGTTCCTTGCCCGCGACCCGCGCCGCCCAGGGGTCGTCCTGACAGAATTGCTGCGAGAACCGGAAGCGCCCCGCCAGTGCCGCGCGCGCGTCCGCAGCGGGCAACAGGCGCGACTGGACATAGGCAAGGCCGACCCGCTCGATCCACGGCGCGGTCCGCTCCAGATAATGGGCCTCTTCGCGGTAGAGCTGGATGAAAGCGGCGCACATCTCCATCGCCTCCGCCTCGGTCGCGACCTTGCACAACAGGTCGGTGGCGCGGACCTTGATCCCGCCATTGCCGCCGACATGCAGTTCATAGCCGCTGTCGACGCAGACGATCCCGAAGTCCTTGATCGTCG
>CAJYRU010000149.1 GCA_913777295.1 uncultured Sphingomonas sp.
CGCAGCGACTGGCCGATCACCGTCAGCACCGCGATCCCCGTCGCCAGCGCGCTCGCGGCGAGGAAAAACAGCGGCGACAGCGCGATCCGGTCGTCGAACCCCGCCAGCCATGTCCGCATCGCGACGAAGGCCAGCGGCCACGCGATCAGGTTCGCGATCAGCACCGGGCGCAGGAACTGCCCGACCAGCAGCTTCACGATATCCCCCGACGACGCGCCCAGCGTCTTGCGGATGCCGATCTCCCGCGTCCGCCTGGCGGTGTTGAACGAGGCGAGACCCCATAGCCCGACGCACCCGATCAGCACGGCGAGGCCGGCGCCGATCCCGAACAGCCGCGTCGCGCGGTCGTCGGCTTCGTAGAAGTCGGCAAGGCGTTCGTCGGCGGTCTTCGCATCGAACGGCACCTGCGGCACCATCCGCTGCCACAATTGCTCGAGACTCTTCAGCGCGGTGCGCGGGTCGCCGCTGACCCGGATCGTCGTGACCGAGGTCTGAATGTCCTTAGGCTGGCGATTATAGACATAATAGCTCGGCGGGATCGTGACGCGCGGCGTATCGAAGCGCAGGTCTTCGACCACGCCGATGATGGTGCGCGGACGATCGCCGCCCAGCGTCTTGCCGATCGCTTCCTGCGGGGTCCGGAACCGCAGCGGCGTCAGGGCGCGGCGGTTGATGACGATGTTCGTGCCGTCCTCGCCCTTGCGTCCGGTAATGTCGTCGCCGCCATGCGCGTCGTCGAACCAGCGTCCGGCCAGCAACCGTGCGCGATGCGTTTCGAAGAAGCGCGGCGACACCCGGATCCAGGTCAGCGACGGTCCCGATCCCGCGACGCCGGGCAGTGGCACGTTGGTGTTGTTGCTTTCACCGCTGCCACCGACCGCCGCGTTCGAGATGGTCGCGTCCCTGACCTGCGGCAGTGCACGGATCGCGGTCAGGATCGACGCCAGGCGATCCTTCGGCACCGCCGGATCGGCGGTCGACCGCAGCATCAGCAGCCCTTCGCGCTGGAACCCCAGATCGGTCGTGCGGACATGGCGGGTCTGCGCGACCAGCACGGCGGTACCGATCATGAAGGCGATGGCGAGGCCGAACTGCCCGATCACCAGCAGCTCGCGGATGCGCGTCCCCGCCCGCCCGCCGCCGGGCGAGCGCGACGATGCCAGCACGGCGGCGGCGGGAAAGCGCGACAGCAGGATCGCGGGATAGACCCCGGCCAGCACCCCGACCACCAGCGACAGCACCGCCAGCCCCGGCACGACGAGCGCATAGGGAATGGTCAGTGACAGCCCGCCCGCCGCATTGACCAGCGGCAGGCCCAGTTCGGCGAGGATCAGGCCGAACAGCGCGGCGATGGCAACGGTCAGCACCGCTTCGCCGAGGAACTGGCGCACAAGCACCCCCCGATCGGCGCCCAGCACCTTGCGCATCGCCACTTCGCGGGCGCGCAGGCCCGCACGGGCGGTCGCCAGATTGATGTAGTTGACCACCGCGATCAGCAGGGTCAGCACCCCCACCAGCCCCAGCGTGACGATGGTCGTCCTGGCACTGCTGCTGTCGGTGCCCTGCGGTTCGAGGTGCAGGTCGGCGAGCGGCAACAGCGTCAGATGCTGCATGTCCGATGCCTTGCCGCCCGGATCGGCCAGCGCCTTGCCGCGCCGGTCGACGAACGCGGTCAGCCTGCTTTCATAAGCGCGCGCCGCCGCCGGCGTTTCGAACCGCAGATAGGTGGCGAGCGACGAACTGCCCCAGTGATACCAATATTCGTTCGCCATATCGCGGGTGATCGGCATCAGCACCGACAGCTTGAAATTGCTGTTCCGGGGCAGGTCGCGGAACACCGCGCTGACGCGGTACGTCCGCACCTTGTCCATCGACACGACCAATGTCTGACCGATCGGATTGCGGTCGCCGAAATAGGCGCGCGCCGTCGTCTGATCGATCGCGATATTGCCCGGCTGCGCCAGCGCGGTCGCATGATCGCCCGCAACCATCGGCAACGGGAAGACGCGGAAGAAGCTGGCATCGACCTGTGCGGCATTCACCCTGGTCGCGCGACCGTCGGCCAGGATCGTGCCGGCGCTGTCGCCGCCATTGATGCGGGTGCCGACCGTGCCCGGAAAATCCTCGCGCAGCTGATCGAGCAGCCCGCCCATGGTATAGGCATAGGCGCCGCTGGTCGGGTTGTCGGGCATGGTCCACACCGTCTCCACGACATAGGCCTTGTCGTACTCCGGCATCCATTTCTCGTAGCTCGTCTCGAACCGGACATAGAGGCCGAGGATCAGGAACACTGCGATCCCGACCGCCAGCCCCCCGATGTTGAGCGCGGCATAGAGCTTGTGGCGCACAAGCGAGCGATAGAGCGACAGCAGGGTGAAGCGGTTCATCGTCGTGGCTCCCGTGTCAGCCGCAGGTGACGCGGGCCATGCCGCTTTTCGTGACCGAACAGTTCGGACGGCCGGTGACGGTCACCCGCGCGATACCGCTGGCGTCGATTCCCGCCGGCCCGCTGACCTGCGCGCGGACCGATCCGGTGCCGCTCGCCTCCACCGACAGCGCGTTGGTGGCGAGTGTCGAGGTGTCGACATGTCCAGTCCCGCTGGCATCGATCGCCAGTGCGCCGGCACGGCCGTCGGCGACGATGCGGCCGGTGCCGCCGAGCTTCAGCGACAGGCGCTCGGCCTGCACCCCCTTCAGCGTGGCGGTGCCGGTGCCCGACAGCGCGATGTCCCCGCGCGACGTCCGCAGCCCGTCGATCGACAGGTTGCCGGTGCCGCTCATCCTTGCGGCGAAGGTCGGGCTGTTCAGTGCGACGATGCGGACCGATCCGGTCCCGCTGGCCTCGACCGCCTGCAGCCGTGGCAGGGTGATGGCGATCGTCGCGGCGGGCTTGCCCGCGCGGCTGTCGCAGCTGCCCTTCGCACGCAGCAGGGTCAGCACCCGGCCGCGCACGGCGACGCCGATCGCCGCCAGCGACCCCGCCTGCCCCTGCGCCCGGACGGAGAAGCCCGCGCCGAAGGTGATGGCGACATGGTCGCAGCCCTGCACGGCGATGCGATCGAACCCGGCGGCGGCGAAGCTGCGCGTCTCCTGCGCCAGGGCCGGGGTCGGAACGAGCGTGGCGAGCAGGGCGAGAGGAAGGAGTTTCATGGGGAGGTCTCCGAAGAGGGAATGGGGAAATCTGCGTTCGCCGCCCCCGATCCGTATCCCCGCGCAGGCGGGGATCCAGAGCGGCAGGAAGCGGCGGTCCTTGTGGCCCTGGACCCCCGCCTGCGCGGGGGTCCGCAGGGGTCGAGGGCGGGCCGGAAAACTCACATCGCCCGCATGGCGTTGGCGACGATGCGCCCGTCGAGCATGTCGATCCGCCGCCTGGCCATGTCGGCGTGCGCGGGCGAGTGGGTGACCATCACGATCGTCGCGCCTTCGCCGTTCAGGCCCATCAGGATGTTCATCACCTGCTCGCCATTGGCGGTGTCGAGATTGCCGGTCGGTTCGTCGGCGAGGATCAGTTTCGGATCGCCGACGATCGCGCGGGCGATGGCGGCGCGCTGCTGCTGCCCGCCCGACAGCTGGTGCGGGAAATGGCGGGCGCGGTGTGCGATGCCGACCTTGTCCATCGCCGCTGCGACCCGGCCTTTCCGGTCGCCGGCATCGCTGCGATAGGCGAGGCCCAGCGCCACATTCTCCTCGATCGTCAGCTCGTCGATCAGGTTGAAGCTCTGGAACACGAAGCCGAGCGTCGATCCCCGGAACTTCGCCAGCTCGCTCTCGCCCATCGTCGCAAGGTCGCGGTCGCCGAACAGGTACTTGCCCCCGGTCGGCCGGTCGACGGTGCCCAGCGTATTGAGCAGGGTCGACTTGCCACAGCCCGACGGCCCCATGATCGCGACGAATTCGCCTGCTTCGACATGGAGGTTGATGTCGCTGAGCGCGGTCGTCTCCACCTCGTCGGAGACATAGCGGCGCTGGATATTCTCTAGACGGATCATGGGCTTGCCCCCTTATCGGATGTTGATCGCGTCGCCCTTCACGGACGACAGGTTGGTGGTGACGATGCGGTCGCCGGGGTTCAGGCCCGACAGGATCTCGACCGCTTCCGGGTTGCGCCGGCCGAGCTTGACCGGCCGCCGCGTGGCATGGGTGCCGTCGCTGTCGACGACGAAGACGAAGGCGCCATTGTCCGCCGCCAGCCACCCGCCGACCGGGGCCACGACCGCCTTCGACGCGGCGCCGAGCGTGATGCGGATGTCGATCGTCTGGCCGCGGTTGAGATTGGCGGGCGTGGCATCGAAGGTCAGTTCGACCCGGAAGCGACCCTCCTTCACCGCCGGCAGCACCTTGCTGACGGTCATCGCCATGCCGTCGGCCTTCGCCTTCTGCCCGACCGCGACCCGACCGAGATAATATTCGTCGACATCGGCGGTCAGCTTCCACGACCCCTCGCTGTCGACCTGCCCCGCCGGATCGCCGGGCTTCAGCGTCTGGCCCGGCTGCAGGGTGAAATTGGTCAGCCGCCCGGCGGCAGGCGCGCGGATCGTCAGCGCCGAGAGGCCACCGCGCACCGCCGCCAGATTGCCCGACAGCCGCGCCTGGGTATCGGCCAGTCGCCGCCCCTGCGTCGCGGTGATCCGCGCCTCGGTGCTGGTGCCGGCGCGCAGCTGGGCGAGGCGGCGGGCCTGATATTCGGCCTCGGCACGATAGCCGGCGACCCCGGCCTCGGTCACGATCCCCTTGTCGAACAGCTGCTGGCGGATCGCCAGCTCGCGCCGCGCCTTGATGAGGTCGTACTCCGCCTGCGACACCTGCGCCGAGCGGTCGAGCCGGCTGCGCTCGATCCCAAGTCCCTCACCCGCGATCGACCCGAGCTGGCTGGCGATCGCCGCCTCGCGGGTCAGCACGTCCAACCGCAATTCGGGATTGGCGAGCGTGGCGAGCGGCTGCCCGGCGGCGACCATCGCCCCGTCCTGCACCAGCAGCTGCTCGACCTGTCCCCCCGCCAGCACCCCGACCAGGGTGGTCAGCCGCGGGGCGACCGTCGCGCGCACCGGCAGGTAATCGTCGAACGCGCCGCGTGTGACCTCGCCCGTCTCGATCGCGCTCGCCGCAATGTCGGTCGATCCGGCGGCGGGCAGCCAGCGCCACAGCGCTACCGCCGCCAGCACCGCCGCGACCACCATCCATGTCGCGCGCCGTTGCCACCATGCGCGCTTCGGCCGTTCCACGCGGCGGTCCATCGCCGCGCCGGGGGGTGTTTCGGTGGTGCTTGCGCCCTGTGTCGCTTCGGTCATCATGGACCCAGTGTCACCGATCGGGGCGGAAAATCCTAAGTGCCTGAACTATCGCCATATTCCACCGACTGTCCGCCGGGTGACCGTCCGGACATGGACAGCCTGTCCGGAAATGGACAGTCACAGGTGGCGTCAAGCGGCCTGTCGGTGCTGCTGATCGACGACAATGCCAGCGTCGCCGAATCGATCGCGCTGGCGCTGCGCCTTGGCCGGCACCGGATCGACTGCGCGGGCGGACCGGAGGAGGCACTGTCCCGCCTTGCCGCCCAGCGCTACGACGTGATCCTGCTCGACATGAATTACGCCGCGAACCGTACCGACGGGGCGGAGGGGCTGGCGCTGCTGGCGCGCATCCTGTCCGACGATCCGGGGGCTGCGGTGGTCGTCATCACCGCGCATAGCGGGGTGCGGATTGCGGTCGAGGCGATGCGCGCCGGCGCGCGCGACTTCATCATGAAGCCGTGGCGCAATGCCGACCTGCTCGCCCGCATCGCCGCCGCCGCCGCACCGCGCGCGGTGGCCGCCGCCACCCCGGCCCCGCTCGAACCCGCCCGGCTGCTCGGCGACAGTGCGGCGATCGAGCGGCTGCGCGCGCTGATCCGCCGGATCGGCCCGACCGAGGCCGGGGTGGTCGTCACCGGGCCGGCCGGATCGGGACGCGGCCTGACCGCCGCCGCGCTCCACGCCGCATCGCCCCATGCGGCCGCGGCGATGGCGGTGATCGACCTGCGCGACGATGCGGCATGGGGGCTGCTCGATACCCCCATGCCGACGCTGCTGCTGCGCCATCCCGACCGGTTGGGAGAGGTGGCGCAGGCCCGGCTGCTCGCGCGCATTCCGCCCGCGACGCGCTGCATCGCCATTGCCGACGATGCGGGCGCCATCCTGCCCGCGCTCGCCCGCCGCATCGCCACGGTCGAGATCACGGTGCCGCCGCTGGCCGCACGCGAGGGCGACGCACTGCTGCTCGCGCGCCATTTCGCACGGGTAGCGGCGGCGCGCCATGCCCGCCCAGTGCCGCGCTTCACCCCGGCGGCGGAGGCGCGCATCCTGTCCGGGCCATGGCCCGACGAGGTCCGGGGGCTGGGCGCGGCGATCGAACGCGCAATCCTGCTGGGCGAGGGCGAGCTGATCGACGCCCCCCTGCTCGCCCCCGCCCCGGTCGCGGCGGTGGCGGAAAGCCCGATTGCCCGCTTCGACCTCGACGAGAACGAACGCGCGGTGATCGAGGCGGCGCTGCGCGAGCATCACCATAATGTGTCCCATGCGGCGGCGGCTTTGGGGCTGAGCCGGGGGGCGCTGTACCGCCGGATGGCGCGCCATGGGCTGTAGGCGCGGGATGATGCGGAGGGTTCAGGCGTTCCCGTCCGCCACCCTTGCCCGGATCGTCACCCCAGCGCAGGCTGGGGTCTCTCGCGGCTCCTGTCCCGCGCTATTACCGGGAGGCCCCAGCCTGCGCTGGGGCGACGATGGTGGCAGGGGCGCTTCATCGCTCCCACCCCGTATCCCGGCGCAGGCGGGGATCCAGTGCCCCACGGAACCACCTGCGTTCGGAACCCTGGACCCCCGCCTGCGCGGGGGTACGGCGTGGACTGGGCGGGCCTATCACGCCATGGCACGCCACCGGCGCAGCTACCCGTCCCATCCCCCGGCCTTCGCCGGGGTTCGAACCCGCGACGCAAGCCGCCCATCATGCTGACCCCCGAACGCCGCCGCATCCTCACCGCACTCGGCTCGGGCGTCGCCCTTACCGCCGGCGGGGCGGCTGCGCTTGCCGCGGCACAGGCGGGCATGTGGGGGTCGCTGCTCGGCGCAGGCGGGGTGATCGCGTGGGGACTGGCGCTTGGCTGCTGGGTCGCGGTGCGGCGGGGGGCGGCCCCTGCCCCGGTGCCGGCGCGCGCCAGCGACTGGCCGATCGCCGCGCTGCTCGACCAGGTACCGGTCCCGCTCCTGCGGATCGAGGGGGAGCGGGTGCGCGCGATCAACCGTGCCGCCCGCACGCTGTTCGTCGCCGACGACCGCATCCCCGCCCCGCCGCCCGCGCTGACCGATCCGGCCGCGCGCCACCTGCGCCATGCCGGGCGGCGCTGGCGGATCGATGCGGTGGCGCTGGGCGACGCCCATCGCCTCGCCGCGCTGATCGATGTCGATGTGGAGGAACATGCCGCGCAGGAGCGCGCGCAGGACGAGATGATCGATATTCTCGGCCACGAACTCTTGAACGGCCTGTCGCCGATCGTGTCGCTGGCCGACAGCGCGGTGACCGCCGCGCAGCAGGGCGATGCGATGCTGGGCAACATCCTCGCCACGCTCGCCCGCCGGGCCGAGGGGCTGGAGGGCTTCACCCGCGCCTATCGCGAACTGGCGCGGCTGCCCGATCCGGTGGCGGCACCGGTCGCGCTGGATGCGCTGGCCGGCGATCTGGCGCGGCTGTTCGGGGGGCGCTTCGGCGACCGGGTGGCGCTGTCGATCGACGCGAGCGGCACCGCGACCCTCGACCGCGACCAGATGGTGCAGGCGGTCTGGGCGCTGCTGCAGAACGGGGCGGAGGCGGCGCTGGCCGCCCCCGCCCCGCCCCGTGTCACCCTGTCGATTGCGGGTGGCGACCGATTGACGGTTGAGGTCGCCGACAGCGGCACGGGCATCGCCGCCGCCGACCGGGCGCGCATCTTTCGGCCGGTCCACACCGACAAGCCCGGCGGGTCGGGTATCGGCTTGACGCTGGCCCGCCGCATCGCCCGTGCGCATGGCGGCGAGCTGGTACTGCTCGACACCCGTGGGACGCGGTTCCGGTTGACCGTGCCGGTATGATCGACATGTCGACAGGTCGACGCGGCATAAGGCGGGGGGCGGTTCGTATCCATAGCGTACCCCGGCGGAGGCCGGGGTCCAGTTGAGGAACGGCGGAGAGATGCGGAGAAATCTGCCCAACTGGACCCCGGCCTCCGCCGGGGTACGGTGGGGGCCGGGGGGCAGCATAGGTCAAGTCAACATGACGACATGTCGACATTTCTACCTGTCGAATCCGGTATGACCGATCCTAGCCGAGGCTGGGAAGCGGTCGCCGACCGGTTCACCGCGATGCGCAGCGAGGTCGGCGCGGACGTCGTGCGGCGCTGGGCCGGGGACCTGCCGGCGGGGGGCAGCGTGGTCGATATCG
>CAJYRU010000150.1 GCA_913777295.1 uncultured Sphingomonas sp.
GGCAGGCCGATCGACGCCATCTCCGCCAGGTTCGCGCCCTTGCCGCCCAGCAGCGTCTTGTCGCCCGACCCTCCGTCCGAAACCCCGCCGCCGAACCGATAGACATACTGCGTCATGCTCGTTCCCCTTCCATCCGGGGCCGTCAGGCCACGGGGTTTGGTAGTGCCGGCGGGCGACGAATCACCCTCCGTTCCAAACCCCGTTAAACGGGTTAAACCGATAGGTCAGCCCTCGATCTTAGAAAAATCGGCGACCCGGTGTACCGCATCGCGGACCCGCGCCAGCAGGGCAAGGCGCGCGGTGCGCTTGTGCGGGTCGGCATCGTTGACCGTGACGTCGGTGAAGAAAGCGTCGATCGGCGCGCGCAGCGTCGCGAGCGCGGCCATCGCCCCGGCGAAATCCTCCGCCTCGACCGCGGCGGCGGCCTGCGGTTCAGCCGCATCGAGCGCCGCGATCAGCGCCGCTTCGGCCGGCTCGCGGTCATAGTCTTGCGCTTCCCGCTCGGTCCGCGCCAGTTCGGCGACGACGGGCGCGAAGTCCGGGTCCTCGACCATGGCAAGGGGGTCTTCCTCACCGGTTTCGGGGATGTGCTTGCTGGTGCCGGGCGCTTCCTTCTTCAGGATGTTGGCGGCGCGCTTGTACCCGGCGAGCAGGTTCGCCCCGTCCTCGGTCGTAACGAAAGCTTGGAGCGCATGGACCCGGGCGAGCAGGCGGACGAGATCGTCCTCGCCACCCAGTGCGAATACGGCATCGATCAGGTCGTGACGGACGCCAGCCTCGCGTTGCTGTACCTTGAGGCGGTCGGCGAAGAAGTCGAGGACTTGGTTCGTCGCTTCGACCGCCTTCCGACTATATTGCCCAGCGTCACGGTTGGCTTCTGACGCAGAGGCATTCAGCAGCGGGATTACAAAGTCGTTCCAGTTAGTCTTTGTCCCTAAGCGCGCCATTCCATCAATCAACGGCAACGCTCTCTCAAAGGGACTACGCTGATGACGGAATGTCACCGCCCCAGCTCCCGCATAGACGGCAGAACCGAGCGGCATACGAAGCTGATTCTGAAGAATGAGCGCGATGACCCCTAGAGCCGCTCGGCGAAGAGCGAATGGATCGCGAGAACCACTCGGGGGCATGTCTTCCGCGAAGAACGCCGCGATCGTATCCAGCTTATCCGCCAGCGCTACGGCAACCGTCACCGGCGCAGTCGGAACATCATCCCCCTGGCCGACCGGCTTGTAATGATCGCGCACCGCCTCGGCGACTTGCTGCGGTTCGCCCTGCGCGGCGGCATAGTATCCGCCCATCAGCCCCTGCAATTCGGGGAACTCGCCGACCATACCGGTCACCAGATCGGCCTTCGCCAGCCGCGCGGCGCGTTCGGCGTGGGCCGGGTCCGCGCCCTTTACGACGCCACTTTCGACCAGCCATCGCGCGAGCTGCGCGACCCGATCCACCTTTTCGGCGACCGTGCCCAGCCTCTCGTGGAACACGATCTTCTCGAGCTTCGGCAGCTGGTCCTCCAGCCGCGTCTTCAGATCGGTTTCGTAGAAGAACTTCGCATCCGACAGCCGCGCCGCCAGCACCTTGGCATTGCCCGCGACGATCCGTTCGCCGCCGTCCGCCGCGTCGATATTCGCGGTGCAGACGAACGCATTCGTCAACTGCCCCGCGCCGTCACGGCACACGAAGTATTTCTGGTTCACCCGCGCGGTGAGCTGGATCACCTCCGGCGGCACGGCGAGGAACGCTTCGTCGAAGCGGCCGAGCAGCGGCACCGGCCATTCGGTGAGGCCGGCATTCTCCGCCAGCAGACCCTCATCCTCGACCAGCGTCAGGCCCGCGCCCTGCGCCGCCATCTTTGCGCCGACCGCGATGATCGCGGCGCGCTCATTCTGGTCGACGATGACATGCGCGTCGCGCAGCGTCTCGACATAGGTTTCCGCCGAGGCGATGGTCACCGGACCGTCGTGGTGAAAGCGATGCCCCATCGTCTCCGCGCCGCTGGTCACGCCCGCGACCTCGCAAGGCACCACAGCGCCCCCGAACAGGGCAACGATCCCCTGCAGCGGCCGCACCCAGCGCGGCGATTCCGGGCTGAGCGACGCCGCGCCCCAGCGCATCGCCTTGGGCCAGGGAAAGGCGCGCACGATCGCCGGGATCGCCGCCGCGAGGACCTGCGCCGTCTTGCGCCCCGGCACCTCGGTCACCGCGAACAACACGCCGTCGCGCTCGGTCAGCGCCTCACGCGTCAGCCCGGTCTTGCGCAAGAACCCTTCCAGCGCCTGCGGCGGAGCGGAGGCACGCGGCCCCTTCACTTCCTCGCGCACCGGCTCGGTGGCTTCGGGCAGGTCATGCGCGATCAGCGTCAGGCGGCGCGGCGTCGCATAGGTGGTGATGCGAGGGCTGGCGATCCCTGCCTTCGCCAGTTCGCCGACGAACAGCCTTGCCAGGTCCTCTCTAGCCTTGGCCTGCATCCGCGCGGGGATTTCCTCACTGCGCAGTTCGAGCAGAAAATCGGTCATGCCACCCACCCCGGATACTTCGCTTGCCACGCGGGCGTCTGCGTCTCGATGAACTTTGCGCACGA
>CAJYRU010000151.1 GCA_913777295.1 uncultured Sphingomonas sp.
GCCTGTGGCGATTCGCTCTAGTTCGTGATATGTTCCTAGCTTGAATCAGCGGTGGACGACATGTTCGAAGACCTTCTCAAGACAATTTCTAGTCTGGACGGCAGCAAGGTCGAGGTGCCGATTTCCGTCGAGCCGGACGAACAGGGTTATATCGATCGGGAGTGCCCGGCCGAGGAATGCACCTTCACATTCAAGGTACATGGCGAGGACTGGCGCGACATCGTTCGCGACGAAGCCGTCTGGTGCCCATTTTGTGGCGAAGAACGTGATGCCAACGCGTGGTGGACGACCGAGCAGATCGAAAGCGGGCAACAAGCAGCGCTGGCGAAGGTGGGCGACCTTATCAACGAAGCGATGCGTCGCGACGCGGCCAGCTTCAATCGCCGGCAAGCGACCCGCGCTACATCGCGGCGAAGACGGTCAACAGTCGCCTGACCGGCGGCGGCATTCACTGCTGGGTCTTCACCGACACCGACTGAGCTTTGCCCCTACGGGCGAACGGAGTACAGGCAAGGGCCGGGACGCGGATGCGCGTTCCGGCCCTTCTGCTGTGCGCTGTCGTCGCCGGCCAAGGACGAGCTCCCCGCCGGAAACACGGCTTGGGAGGGGGGGCGGGAAAAGTCTTATCTCCTTTATCCCCCGGTTTTGCTCCCCCGGAAAACGGCGGAAATCCGCCATTTTCGATGTAACACCCTCGGCGTTATCGCTTCCTACATGCCCCCGGCGAAAACACTTATCTCACTGTAAATACACGATATTCTCAAACCGAAATATTCGAAACTAAGTCTATTATCAGTAACGATGGGATAAGCGTCTTTGTAACGTCCCAAGCCATTGAAATTGCACGACTGTTCGACAGGTAAGAAGTTTCCCGCCTCCCCCCTGACTACTAAACCACCCTGCCAAACGCGCACGATATGGACGCTTTCGGGCGCTCGCTCACCGATTTTCGCTGGCGATCGCGCGCCGTGTTTGGCGCTACCGGACGCGTTCGCACGGGCAGTCGCCGGCACCTCGTCCAGCTGCGTCGATCTGCGTCGCGAGTGCGACCAAGAATGGCGGCATTTCGCCCAGCTTTCCCGCCGGTTTCGCTAGGGACGCTGCATGCGTCGAAAGCGCCACGAAAAGCGCGCGGGCGAGGCGGGGGGAAAAGCGCGTAATTCGGGGTCGCAACGCGGAAGCGACTCCGCTCACCCCGGCGCCTGTGATCGCGCGTTGACGACTGCCGACTGGGTTGCGACACCCGCGCCATGCAAAAGCTCCGTATCGCGCTCGAATGGTTCCTCAACCCCGACCACCTTCCGTTGATCGCAGCCCGCGAACGGCTGCGGGATGAGGGCCTCGAGGTCGAGCTGGTCGTGCCCGACGATCACTATGACGGCTTCGAGGCGCTCGGCCGCGGCGAGGTCGACCTGGTCGTCAACGAACCGCTGCACCTGGTCGAGCAGCGCGACCTGCGCCTGACGTCCTATGGCTGCTTCTTCGCGACCGACGGCGGGGTGCTGATGCACGTCGCGTCGCTCGAACGCCTCGCCGCTGGCGAACCCGTTCGCATCGCGTCGCCCGTATCGAACCCCACAACCAACCAGCTGTGCCGTGACATCCTGAGCGGATGGATGAAAGGCAGAGGTTCGGAGCTGAAGCCGGATCAGGTCGCCATCGAGGAGGCTGGTTTCAGCCATGTCGACAACCTGACCGCCGGCTACGACGGCGCATGGCTGGCCTTCGCGAACGTAGAGGGCGTGTCGGCGCGAGTGCGCGGCCTGGACACGCAGATGGTGACGACGGCCGAGGCAGGCATCCCAAACTTCTCGGCCCTGGAACTGATCGGCGCGGCCGACGCGCCGAACGAGGTCCGCGACGCGATCGCGAAGCTGGTCGAGGCACTTAATGCGGTCACGCCGGCGCTCCAGGCCGACGAGGCGGCAGCAGAGCGACTGTGGTACGCGGCAAGCTTGGAAGAGACTTCCGAGGAAGCGGACGCGATCGTCATCGCATCGCTGCCAAAGTTTATGGTGCCCGTTCGCCGCGATGCTGACATGTGGCGGCCGATGTGGCGCTACCTCCACGATGGGAACGGCGATGTGGTGGATCAGGCTACGTTCGAGGCCATGTTCGCTTGAGCAACTGACGTAGCCGATCGGTCGACATCAGTCGCCTGAGGAGGGATCGAAGCACTGACCGCGAGTACCGGCCTGTTCGCTAGTTAAGCGTGCGTTGGCTGGCCGTGTTTGTGAATCCGGGCTGCTTGCTGCCTTAGCGGGCGGCAAGAAACCGTGAGACGGGGGAGTCGTTGTGTAAAGGCGACTTAATCCCTGTCGCGACGTTGCCATACCCGGAACAAGGAAACCTACGATGGTCGATTTGCCGACACGGACGCCCCTCGACAACGACGGCGCTGATCGGGACCGGCCGCCCGTACTGCCGTTCCTGCACATGTGGACCCGGCTGGACGGCGTAAGCCGTGTGGACCTATCGCATATGACGGGTTTCGGGATGAAGAGCGTCGGCGGCGGCGCGGATCCGCAATGGATGCGCCCGTTTCCAGGTGCCGTCGACGCCATCAATTTCGCGATCCTGCCGGTCGGTTGGACGGGAGAGTGGCACGAGAGCCCGAAACCGCAATGGGTCATTCCTCTGCGTGGGCGGTGGTTCATCGAAACGATGGACGGCACCCGCGTCGAAATGGGGCCGGGCGACATTCACTTCGGGCAAGACCAGGGAACCACCGACGGGAAGGGGCACCGTTCCGGCCAGATCGGTGACGAGCCTTGCTTCCAGATCATGATTCAATTCGCCACTTCCCCCGCGGCTCAAACGCGCGATCCATTCGGCGCATGACGGAGGGTCCTTTGCTGATCCCCGCACGTCTCCGTGCGCCCGGCGAGCCCGTCGCCGCGAAGGTCGACGCGCCGATCATCCACCGGGATGAGGCGCGCGCCGTGTTGGGGGCCGCCAGGCTCGTCACGCTGTACGACCAGGCAAGTTGGAGCGAGGGGCCGGTTTGGTGGCCGCGCGAGCAGACGCTGGTGTGGAGCGATATCGTCGGACGTCGTGTGCTTGGTTGGCGCCAGGACGGCGCGGTTGACGTCTTGCTCGATGCGACGCCCTTCATCAACGGCAATGCCGTGCTGCCCGACGGCGCGCTGGTGCATTGCGAGCATGGGCGACGCGCTGTCAGCCGTTCCGATGACACCGGGGTTGCGACACCGATCGTTACGGCAGCGGAGGGAAGCCGGCTAAACGCACCCAACGATATCATCGTCGCGGCAGACGGCGCGATCTGGTTCAGCGATCCGACGTTCGGGTTGGAGAATCCGAAGCAGGGCGTGCCGGGGACCAGTGAAAGCGGGCGAACCGCGATTTGCCGCGTCGATACGAACGGCGTGGCGCGGCGAATGGTCGATATGACGCAACCGAACGGCCTCGCCTTCTCCGCCGATGGCAATACCCTCTACGCGTCGCAGACCCCGGAACACGGTGAAGGCGAAATCGCGATCTTCGCCTTCGACTGGGACGGCGCAAGCCTGTCAAACAGGCGTCACTTCGCCACGGTCGCGGATGGGATACCAGACGGTTTCACGGTCGATCGACGCGGGTGGCTGTGGAGCAGCTCGAGCGCCGGGGTGGAGGTGTTCGATGCTGCCGGTCTTCACCTCGCTATGGTTCCGACGCCGGGGCTCTGCAGCAATTGCGCCTTCGATAGCGACGAGGCCCGGCTGTTCATCACCGGCGGCCCACACCTGTGGATGCTGCCACTCGGCTAGCCGCCACCTCTCAACTGCGCTCCCATTCGTGTTCGCGCTCCAGCGACATCCGATCGCGTCCGGCGGTCAGCAGGGCCTGTTCGCGACCGTTCTCGGCGAAATGCACTGCCACGTCTCGCGCCGCGGCGTCGCCGTCGATCGTGCGATCCTCGGGCGAGGCGACGTGCCCGACATAGCGCAGGCTGAGATCGTAATGCCCCGACCAGAAGAACGGCACGTCGTCATAGCCCTTCTCGATCCGTCCCAGCAGGTGCCGCGCCAGCCACTGCCCCATGCGCTGGGCGACGACCCAGTGCTCCACGCGGATCGGATGGCCAAGGCGACGGTCGGGCGCGCTGGCGATGTCGCCGATTGCATGGATCGCCGGATCGGACGAGCGAAGGCGGTCGTCGACCCGCACCCCTCCGCCGTCGGCCTTGTCCGCAAGCGTCAGGCCAGCCTTCTCGGCGAGCTCGATCCTGGGTTTCACGCCGATGCCCGCGACGACCAGGTCGCCCTCGATACGGGTGCCATCGTCCAGCATGGCTGCGTTGCCGTCCCACCGGGCGATGCGGCGACCCGAATGGAAGGTCACGCCCTTCGAGGCGTGCAGGTCGCGGATCATTGCGCCGATCTCGTCACCGGCGGTCTTTTCGAGCGGCAGGTCGGTATCCGATACGACCGACACCTCAAGGCCCCGCCCGATCAGCGAGGCGGCAACTTCCAGCCCGATATAGCTCGATCCGACGACGATGGCTTGCCTGGCCTGCGTGCTGGCCGCGATCAGACGGTCGGCATCACCTGCCGTGCGGATGACATGCACATCGTCGCGGTTCGTGCCGTAGAAGTCGGGAGACACCGGCTCCGCGCCCGTCGCAAGGATCAGCGTATCGTAAGGCACGCTACGCCCGTCATCGAGCGTCACGGTCTTGCTCTCGCGCACGATGGCAACCACGCGGACGCCCGTGTATAGGGCGACGCCGTCGAGCGCGGGCAGCGCCATCTCGTCCCGCCCGGCCTTGCCGGCGAGATACTGTTTCGAACAGAACGTACGATCGTATGGCTTCTCCGCCTCGTCACCAATCAGCGTTACGGACGCGCCGGCGCCGTTTCGCGCCAATATTTCCGCGCACGCGTGGCCACCGGCTCCCGAGCCGACAATGACCACCCGCCCGATGTCCGGGGCTGGAGCCGGCGGCAACGGATCGTCCTCAGCTTCCGTTGCGGCCACTCGGACCGTCCCGTCCTTTTCCACGACGGCGAAGCGTTCGAGCGGCGCGAAGGCGGGGGCGCCGACTGCCTCCCCGCTTTCGATGTCGAAGCGCGCATGATGCCAGGGACAGCGGATTGTGCCATCGATCACCACCCCGTCGGCCAGAGGCGCCTTCAAATGGGTACATTGCCCGGAAAGCGCGCAAACGCGTCCGCGGTGCCTCACCAGAATGACATCGCTGCCGTTCAGCTTGCCCGCGACGATCCGGCCTTCTGCAAGGTCGGTGGAGGCGATGCCGTTCGCCAGATCCGCTGTCGACATCGCCGCCATCCTTTCGTTGAGAAACGTTATCAGCTTGCGCGCTGCAGGTCGGTGGCGGCGAGATGCTCGCCGATGAACCACACCTGCGGCTCACCGGTACGGATGATGTCGCTCACCAACAGGTCATTGGTGCCATCGTCACCGGACTCGTCTGCGGCCTTCGCACCTTCATGCGCTTCCTCCAGCACGATCCGATGCGCCTCAAGCAGCCGAGCCAGCATCGTCGGCACATCTTCGCGCCCGCGCGGCGGTCGCGCGATTTTCGTCATTTCAGCGACGTCGTGCGGGGTAGCGATGCTGATACCACCCAGTGCCTGGATCCGTTCGGCAACCATGTCCACAAGCTCGGCCTGCTTCTCGTAATGCGTGTCGAGCAGCAGGTGCAGTTGGTAGAAGGTGGCACCCGACATCTGCCAGTGATGCTTTTTGTACAGATCCCGCAACATCATGGTGTCGGCCAGCACCTGATTGAGGATGGCCACGCTCTGCTGACGCGCATTGTCGGACAGCCCTAACGGCAATTCCTTCAACGTGCCAAAAGCCTGAATCTCGCGATATGCGACCTCATACTTGGGTTGAGCCTGATCCTTCTTCGCCACGATCTCTCTCCGGCATGATGCGAACGAGCCGCCTCAGCGCGTGCAACGGTTCAGAGTTCCCTAGAAGGCCGAAAAACATAACTAGTGCTATTAATCAGGATTAAATTTGTACCCTGCTCTAAGTTGAGGGAACGGCAGCGGTTCTGCATCGTCCAGCGAAAGCTTTAACGGGACGAGAATGCGTGACCCAAATCACATTGGTATTTCTGCATGCGCTCGGCATGAGCGGCGGCGAATGGGACCTTCTGCGTAACTCCCTGCCTGAGGGGGTGTGCTTGGCACTCGATCTACCTGGCTTTGGTTCGCGTGCTGACGAGGGCCACGCCGATGTGGCCGCGATGGTCGATGACGTGGCCAATACGATCCGCGCGCGCCGACTCACGGCGTGTGTGCTCGTCGGACACAGCATGGGCGGAAAGATCGCGACGCTTCTCGCGGCGCGTGCGGCGGCAGGTGAGCAGGGGTTGTCAGGCGTTCTCGGTGTCGTGCTGGTCGCAGCTTCGCCGCCTGCACCTGAGCCGATCGACGAGGCGCGTCGCAACGCAATGATCGGTTGGGTCAGCAGCGGATCGATCGGTCGCGGCGATGCCGAAAAATTCGTCGATGCCAATACGGCACGACAATTGCCTGCGTCCGAACGGGATCACGCGATCGCGGACGTCATGCGATGCAATCGTGAGGCCTGGCTGGCTTGGCTCGAGCGCGGTGCCGACGAAGACTGGAGCAGTCTCGCCGGTCATATCGACATTCCCGCCCTGATCGTCGCAGGGGCCGAGGACGGAGATTTGGGCGAGGCGGCGCAGCGCCGTTTGAACCTGCCGCATTATACCAACGGCACGGTGCGCGTCATCGACGACGCCGCGCATCTGATTCCCTACGAACAGCCCGTCGCACTTGCGGGGTTGATCGCCGATCATGTCGCCGCGGTAGCTGCGAGCGCGCTGCCCGAGCGCTTTGCCCGACTGCTCGGATCGGACCGTGTCAGTGCTCGAGCAAGGGAGGCGATGCTGGCCCGCACCCGCCCGTTATCGGATGAGCAATCGCACTGGTCGCCCGCACAACTGGACGTCGTCTGCGCGCTGATAGCACGGGTGCTGCCCGACGTCGGCGCGGACCGGGCGCTTGCCCGGCGCATCGGGACGGCAGTGCATGGCGCAGGCGATGGATGGCGTTTCGTGGACCTGCCGCCCGACGCCGAGGCATGGGCCCGGGGGCTGGCGACGCTCGACGCGCTGACCGGCGGCTTCGCCGGGCTGCCGGCGGTCGATCAGGTCAATTGGCTGTCCCGGATCGATGCAGGTGAAGCGGGGATCGACGGCGAGGCCGAGCGACTTTCCTCGGCGCAGATGACGCTCTGGTTTCAGGACGTACGGGCCGAGATCGTGCGGCAATGGATCGCTGCGCCCGCTGCCATGGCGGCGATCGGATATGATGGTTTCGCCGTCGGCGGTGACGGCCCGCGCAAGCAGGGCTACACGCGTACCGCCGCCGATGACCTAGAACGCTGGCAGTTCGACGCGGAGGTGTCCGCATGAGCCGCGCTCCCTTCGCAGACAATGACGTAGTCGACGCGGTCGTTATCGGTACCGGCGCCGGCGGAGCTCCGCTGCTGGCACGCTTGGCGGAGGCGGGGCTTTCGGTCGTCGCGCTCGAGGCCGGCCGCGCGTTCCGCCCGCATGAGCATGTCGCAGACGAACTCGCGGCTGACATCTACTGGATGGAAGAGCGGCTGAGTGGCGGCAATGACCCGACCGCCTTCGGTTCCAACAATTCGGGCATGGGCATCGGCGGATCGACGTTGCATTGGGGCGCATTCTGCCCGCGTCCCGACGCGCGTGATCTTCGATTGAAGACGCTGACGGGGCATGGTGCCGATTGGCCGATCGCCCATGCCGAACTGGTCGATTACATTCGCCGGGTCGAGGTGGACACGGGCGTTTCCGGTCCCGTGCACTATCCCTGGGACGCCTCGCGGCGTTATGCCTATCCGCCGGTCGCGCGCAACGCACCCGCGGACGCCATGGCGCGGGGTTGCGCAGCGATGGGGATCACCGCGACCGATGCCCCCGCCGCCCTGGTTTCGCGCGACCGCGACCAGGCCGATTGGGGACAGCGGCAGGGCTGCGTCAGTTGCGGCACCTGCCACCAAGGGTGCCGCAACGCCGCGAAGACGAGCATGGATACGACCTACCTTCCGCGCGCGGTCGCTCGCGGTGCCGAGCTGCGCGCCGAGGCGCGCGTCGTGTCTTTCGAGTTCGATGGTGCGGGTCGTATCACGGCGGTCGTCTATCGCCGGTATGGCGAGGAACGGCGACAGCGTTGTCGCGTGGTGTTCCTGTGTGCGGGTGGCGTCGAGACGCCGCGACTGCTGTTGAACCTCGGGATCGCCAATTCCAGCGGTCAGGTCGGGCGCAACTTCATGGCGCATGTCGCGACGCAGATATGGGGCAGTTTCGACGCGACGATGCGGATGAACCGGGGCTATCCGTCCTCGCTTATCACGGAAGATCTGATGCGCCCCAAGGACGCTGAATTTGTGGGGGGCTATCTGATCCAGAGCCTGGGCGTGTTGCCGGTGAACCTTGCCACCGGGCTGGCGCGTGGTGCCGGGCTTTGGGGCGAGCCGTTACAGCAGCGCCTGCGTGCATATAACCGGATGGGCGGGATCGGTATCAACGGAGATTGCCTGCCGCACCCCGACAATCTTCTGACGCTGTCGGACGAGGTGGACGGTTTCGGTCAGCGAAAGGCGCGGGTCGATTTCAGCTACCATGCCAACGAACGCGCCATGGACGACCATGCGCGGCGCACGATGACGGATATCTGGGAAGCGGCCGGCGCACATGACATCTTCGCCGTCGACCGGTCTGCACACACGATCGGGACCTGCCGCATGGGAGAGAATGGTGATGCGTCGGTCGTCGACCCCGACGGCCGCAGCTTCGATATTCCCAATCTCCTGATCTGCGACAATTCTGTTTTCCCCAGCGCGCTGGCGGCCAATCCCGCGCTTACCATCATGGCCCTGTCGCTTCGGACGGCCGACCGCTTCCTGACGGTGGGGCGATAGATGGCCGACGTTCCCGCGCGCCGGTCGAAGGAGCCCGCCATGTCTTCTGCACCGCTTCAAGAACATGTCGCCGTTGTCACGGGTGCCAGTTCAGGGATCGGCCTCGAGGTAGCCGACGCTCTGGCCATGGCCGGTGCGGCGGTGGTCGTGAATTATCACGCTGACGCCGACGCCGCTGAGGAGCTGGTAAAGCGGATACGCGAACGGAACGGGCGGGCAATGGCGGTCGGCGCCGACGTGTCCGATGAAGAGGCGGTCGTCCGTCTGTTCGACGAGGCAACAACGGCCTTCGGTCGGATCGACGTCCTGGTCGCCAATTCAGGGCTGCAAAAGGATGCAGCAATCGCCGAAATGACGCTTGCCGACTGGAACACCGTCATCGACGTCAATCTCACCGGTCAATTCTTGTGCGCCCGCGAGGCGGTACGTCGATTCCGCGCGCAGCCGCACGAGGGACGGCCGGCGCGCAGCAAGGGGTGCATCATCACGATGAGTTCGGTGCACGAGGTGATCCCTTGGGCCGGGCACATCAATTATGCCGCATCGAAGGGTGGCAGTCGGATGCTTACCCGATCGCTCGCACAGGAAGTAGCTGCAGACGGCATCCGCGTGAACGCGATCGCGCCGGGAGCCATCCGCACATCAATCAACAAGGATGCGTGGGAGACACCCGAGGAACTCGAAAAACTGCTGCGGCTTATCCCCTATGGCCGGATCGGCGAGCCGAACGACGTTGCGCGGGCAGCCGTATGGCTGGCGTCGGACGACGCCGATTACGTCACTGGCACCACCTTGTTCGTTGACGGTGGCATGACGCTTTATCCCGAATTCCGCGATAATGGTTGAGCAGCAGCATACGACTGGCGTCGAGCCACTGCGTTCGATCGGCGATCACGGGATAATTGGCGATCTTGAGACTGCGGCGCTCGTGGCGCGCGACGCGACGATAGACTATCTTTGCTGGCCGTCTTTGGACAGCCCGACCATCTTTGCAGATCTGCTCGACCCGGGCAGTGGGGGCGCGTTCACGCTGCAGCCGCAACTAGACTCGCCGGAGCATCTCCAGCTCTACGTTCCGGACACCAACTTGCTGCTGACACGATGGATGGCCGACGGCGGGAGCGCAGAGGTTGTTGATCTGCTTCCGTTACCCGACGCACGTGCGCACCCGGATGGTGCTGCCCGATGTATCATCCGCCGCCTCTGCGTGACACGCGGTACAATCCGTTTTCGCGCAAGCTGCATGCCCCGGTTCGACTACGCTCGCGAGGTGCCGGCCGTCGAAACCCTCGACGACGGCGTCCGCTTTGTCGGACGTGACCTGAGCCTCAAAATGTTCGCGTCCGTTCCCTTGGAGGCTGATGAAGGTGCGGCCGTCGCTGACTTCATTCTCAAGGATGGCGAAAGCGCTTGGTTCGTACTGGGGGAAGACAGCCTATCGTGCCCCTTAGACGCGGCGATTGAAGCCGACGTCGCGGCAACGACAAGTGCTTGGCGTCACTGGGCCGGAAAGTCGCTATATCGGGGACGCTGGCGTGAGGAGATGACTCGCTCGGCGTTGGCTCTGAAGCTGCTGACGTCCGCGCAGCACGGTTCGATTGCGGCGGCGGCGACCTTCGGCCTGCCTGAGGCCACAGGGGCGGAGCGAAACTGGGACTACCGTGCCACGTGGATCCGCGACGCATCCTTCACGGTCTACGCGTTTCTGCGATTGGGTTTCATAGATGAGGCCGAACATTTCAACCGATGGGCTGCGGCACGCGTGATGGCCGCCAACCCCGACTCGCCGATCCGCATCATGTATGCCATCGACGGCAGTGAAGCCGCCGACGAAAAGGAGCTGCTACATCTGTCGGGCTATGCCGGGAGCCGACCGGTGCGGATCGGCAACGCCGCGCATGCCCAGACCCAGCTCGACATCTTCGGCGAGTTGCTCGACAGCGTCTATCTTTCAAACAAGTACGGCACCGCAATTAGCCACAAGGGCTGGCAACATGTGCGCGGCATCATCGGTTACGTCATTGATCATTGGCAGGAGGCCGACGCGGGCATTTGGGAAATCCGCGGCGAACCGCGGCATTTTCTGCATTCGCGACTGATGTGCTGGGTCGCGCTGGATCGGGCGATCCGGCTCGCGATGCAGCGATCGCTTCCCGCTCCCATTGTCGAATGGTCCAGAAGTCGCGACGCAATCGCCGAAGACATATGGGCCCATTTCCGCCATCCGGACCACGGCCATTTTGTTCAGGAACGCGGCGGGACAGAGTTAGACGCGGCGTTACTGATGATGCCGCTAGTCCGCTTTGTCTCCTCGACTGACCCGGTCTGGTTGAAGACACTGGATGCGATTGGCGCTGATCTACGCGACGACGGATTAGTCTACCGCTATCGCAATGCAGATGGGCTGCAGGGCGGCGAGGGGGCATTCACGACCTGCACCTTCTGGTACGCAGAATGCCTCGCGCGCGCCGGGAGGATGAACGAGGCGCAATTGATGCTTGGTAAAGGCATGGCCTATTCCAACGGCCTTGGATT
The DNA here is from genome assembly GCA_913777295.1 of uncultured Sphingomonas sp. Taxonomy (GTDB): domain Bacteria; phylum Pseudomonadota; class Alphaproteobacteria; order Sphingomonadales; family Sphingomonadaceae; genus Sphingomonas. Next base: position 11,485 of record CAJYRU010000151.1, read on the forward strand.
GTTTTCGGAGGAGGTTGATCGACGTGGACAGCCACTAGGCAATTTTCCGCAAGCCTTAACCCATCTGGCCTTTATAAGCGCAGCTTACTTCATCGATCGGAAGCTCGACCCGACCTACCGCCCGCACTGGGCACCCTGATAAATTCGAAGCTTCAATGCGCGCTAAATCTAAGGTTTCATAGACTATTAGCTCGCCAGACAATTCGCCCAACGACCCACAGTTCGTCACTAGCAGCGTGGTCGTCGGGGACAGTGGTATTGTCCGCCATTAGCACGAAGCTACCGTCGGGTTTGGCACGCACACGCTTGGCCGCGATCATGCTCTGGACGGCAACGACGTAGATTTCGTCCTGCATCGCAATCCGGTCCTGCGCCCGGTCGACGAGACACAGCGTGCCATGACGCAACGTCGGCTCCATGACGTCGCCCTGCATCTCGAAGGCAAAGACCTGGTCGAAGCGACCGCGAATCATCGGCTCGATCCGCTCACGACGGAACGGCTCAAACCGCGGCGTAGTCGTGGTGCTAGGGCCACCGACGAGCTCGCTGAGGTCGAGTAGCGGCACGAACACCTGCCCGAACTGCTCGAGCACGGTCTCGAGTGTCGGCAAAGGCACGGCGCCCTCGGACGGATCCTCGGTCTCGCCGATCAGGTACGCCGGCGTGGTGCTGAGCTCGCGGGCGATGCGATGGAGGTGCGAGGTCCGCTGTGAAGCGCCCGACACGAGCTTGGCGATGGTAGGCTGGGCAAGGCCAAGGCGTCGCGCCAGTTCGGCCTGCGACATGCCGACTTCGTCCATGCGTGCCTTCAGGCGAGTTGCGAGCGTCATCCCGTCCATCTATCACTCCAGTTATGGCGCGCTACTGCATAGCGGCTATTGACCAATGTATTCCTGTGGCTAATAGTGCGCCTATGCAGACGCTACCTCCCGACTCCGGTCATCTCACCCCACACGAAGCGCTGCTGGAGGCGGTTCGCATCGCCGGCGGCCAGAACAAGATCGCCGCCGTATGCGACGTCAGCCAGCCTTCGGTGTTTCGCTGGATCCACAAGCACAAGCAGGCGCCGGCCGCCCGGGTGCTGGCGATCGAGGCGCGTACCGGTGTCTCGCGTCATTTGCTGCGTCCCGACATTTATCCCCGCGATAATGCGGCAGGGGCGGTGGTAGCGGCTGTACCGGGCGCCGTCGCATGTAATCCGGGTGCTGTTTTCTATCGCCCGAATACCGCCAACGATAACTGCTGCTGCCCCTGCCACCGGCGGGACTGATCCGCTGGACCTCTGACGACCGACCGGCGAGGCCGGTCGCACTGTTGCTCTTCCGACCTTCCCCATTCTCCGCCACCCGGTAGCGCACGTGCTTTCCGGGACCGGCATCGCCTTGTCAGGATCCCATGAGGGCTGGGCGAGCTTCCCGTTCGTGTTCGAGACGCGCCAGTTCTGGGCGAGCTTCGATGCCGCGCGCATCGCCGAGACCATCGCCTCCTATGCCGACAACCCACAGGTCCGCGACCTCGACCCCGAAGCCAAGCGCGAGCTGGCGGCCCGCGAGGCGGGCCTCGTCCGCGAGATCGCCAACTGCACCTTCCGCGCGCTCTACTACCAGCGCGACGAAGCGACCGACGACAGCTGCTACTATCTGCGCGTCGACTTCCCCGTCCGGCAGAACCGCATCAAGGGCACCTTCTCCGGCGCGGCGCTGGCCGCCGGCGCCGAGTTCAAGAAGCGGCTCATATCGCTTGCCCCGGGCGGCATCTGGACCGGCACGACCCAGCAGCTCGACCGGATCATGCAGCGCCAGCTCGCCGGCATCCAGACCGTCGAGGCAATCCACTTCACCGGCTACTCAGCCGAGCATGGCGCGTACGTCTTCGGTGACATCGGTGTGGCCGGCGGCCGGGTCGTCACCCGCAACGAGGACGACTATTTCGAGTTCGGACGTCACGCGGTGAAGCTGCGCTCGAACGAGCAGTTGCTGCGCCACATCCGCTACGATCCGGACCAGCTCAACACCCAATGGGTCGAGCCGCTCATCACCGCCTACGGTCCAAAGGGGCTCGTAACGCTCGCCTTCTGGTTCGGAGCATTGTTCGCCGAGCAGATCCGCGCCGAGCAGCAGAGCCTCGCCTTCCTCGAGATCACTGGCATTCCCGGCTCCGGCAAGTCGACGCTGATCGAGTTCCTGTGGAAGCTGTACGGCCGCGCCGGGTTCGAGGGCAACGACCCGGCCAAGACCACCACCGCCGCGATGGCGCGGATCCTTGGCAAGGTCTCCAACATGCCGGTCGTGCTGATGGAGGGCGACCGTGACGCCACCACGCCGCACGCCAAGCGCTTCGAGTGGGACGAGCTCAAGACCGCCTACAACGGCCGCTCGGTTCGCGCGCGGGGCGTTGCCAATGGCGGCATGGAAACCTTCGAGCCGCCGTTCCGCGGGGCGATCGTCATCGAGCAGAACGACCCGGTGAATGCATCACCTGCCATTCTCGAGCGGATCATGCACATGGAGTTCGACAAGACCGGTTGGGGACCGAACACCAAGGCCGCCGCCGAGGCCCTCGCGCGGATGCCCATCGAGGACGTGTCGGGATTCATCGTGCATGTCGCGCGGCGGGAAGCCGAACTGCTGAAGGTCTACCGGCAAAGCTTTCACGCGGCCGAGAAGGCGATGCTGGTACAGCCTGAGGTTCGCAACGGGCGCCTTGCCAAGAACCATGCCCAGCTAGTTGGTATGCTCGACGCGCTGGCAACGGTCGTGCCGATCTCGTCGCGCGACCACCAGGCGGCGCGCCAGCTCGTCGAGCGGATGCTGCTCGAGCGCCAGCGAGCGATCGCGGGTGACCATCCGATGGTCGAGCTGTTCTGGGAACGGTTCGACTACATCCAGGGCTGCGAGCCGCCCGGCTTCAGCAG
>CAJYRU010000152.1 GCA_913777295.1 uncultured Sphingomonas sp.
CGCTTGGGATCGAGTTCGTCGACCGCCTTCACCGACAGCAGCGATTCGAGGCTGGCGACGATGGCGAGGGTGACGGCCACGGTCCACACGGTCGCATTGCCGATCTGGCCGAAGTCGGGAAGGCTGAACAGCTTCACGAACCCGCCCAGCCCATCGGCGATCGGGACGCTGACCAGATGGGTCGGTTTGACCTGGATCGACGGGGCGACGACGCCGAACAGCGCGTTCAGTGCGACCGATCCGACCACCACGACCAGCGGGCCGGGAACGAAGCGCAGCGGTCCGTCCTTGGGCCGGTTCCTGTCCCACCAGAACAGGAACGCGATGCCAATGGCGGCGATGATCGTGGCACCCCATACGACCTGTTCGCGCAGCACGAACGCGATGGTGTTGAAAGTGTTGCGGCCGTCGCCCTGGTTGAACTGGAAATCGCCCGCCGGGTCGCCGTCATAGCCGATGGCGTGCGGCACCTGCTTCAGGATCAGGATCAGGCCGATCGCCGCCAGCATCCCGGTGATGACCGACGACGGCACGAATTCACCCAGCACGCCCGAGCGCGAGAAGGACAGCAGGATCTGCACACAGCCCGCCAGGAACACCGCCAGCAGGAACGCCTCGAAACTGGGCAGCTTGGTGATCGCGTCCAGCACGATCACGGTCAGGCCGGCGGCAGGACCGCTGACCGACAGCGGTGACTTGCTGAGCGAGCCGACGACGATGCCGCCGACGATGCCGGCGATCAGCCCGGAAAAGAGCGGCGCGCCCGACGCCAGCGCGACGCCGAGGCACAGCGGCAGGGCGACGAGCGCGACGACGATCGAGGACGGCAGGTCCTGCCGCAGATTGGCAAGAAGCGAAGGTTGCGTCGACATAGGGTCGATAGCCTTTGAAAAGGGTGCGCCGGACGCGCTTGGGGGAAGCACGCCCGGCGCGGAACCCACGGCCGGCGGAACGGGGGAGGGAAGAATCGCCCCGCCAACCCGCAGGAACTGGTTATTCGGCGGCTTCCGCCGTCACGAAATCGGCCGCGAGGCGCTTGGCGGCGGGCAGGGCCACCGGCAGCGGGCGGTCCGCATTGATCGGGGCGAAGCGGCCGGTCGTGCCGTCCAGCGCCAAGATGGTGCCGGCGTGGATGTCGACGAACCAGCCGTGCAGCGTCAGATCGCCCTTGGCGATGCGCGACGCAACCGCCGGATGGGTGCGCAGGTGCGAAATCTGCACGACGACATTTTCCAGGCTGGCGGCACGGACCGCGGCGGCATCGTCGAGATCGGGATAGCTGTTTTCGACCACCGAATGCGCGGCATGGCTGTGGCGCAGCCACGCGGCGACGCTGGGCAGGCCGTCCAGCGTTTCCGGCTTCATCAGCGCGCCCATCGCGCCGCAACCCGAATGGCCCGACACGATGATGTCGGTGACGCCCAGCACCGCGACCGCATATTCGACCGTGGAGGTCGTGCCGCCATTCTGCTGGGTGAAGGGGGGGACGATGTTGCCGGCGTTGCGGATGACGAACACGTCGCCCGGCTTCGCCTGCAGGATATGTTCGGGGACGACGCGCGAATCCGAGCAGGAGATCATCAGGACCTTCGGGCTTTGCCCATCGGCCGCCAGCTTCGAATACAGGTCGGCATCGCTGCCGAACACATCCTTTTCAAAGCCGAATACCCGGCCGATCACGTCGTTCATTGTCACTCCCTCCAAACCGTGGCGGCGGCGCAAGGCTGCCGGTTCGAGACGGAGGTATAGACGGAGCAATCTTGCTGCGTTCGGCGGGGATGTAACGAATTATTGCCGCGCCGCAAAAGGTGCTGGGAGCACGATCGCGGCGCACAGGCCGCCGACATCGCGGTTGCGCAGTTCCAGCCGGCCGCCCTCCGCCTCCACCGCGCGCTGCACGATCGACAGGCCGAGGCCGAAGCCGACCGTGTCGCGTTTGCGCGCGGTGTCGAGCCGGACAAAGGGTTCGAGAACGTCGCCCAGCGATTCGTCGGGAATGCCGGGGCCGTCATCCTCGATCCGGATCACGGTCGCGCCCTCCTCTATGGCGAGGGTCAGGGTGACGCTGCCGCCGTAATGGATCGCGTTTTCGACCAGGTTGGTGACGGCACGGCGGAAGCTGGAGCGGCGCACGGCGCGTTCGAAATGGTCGGGGCCGACATAGCGGGCGTCATGGCCATGGTCGGCGGCATCGTCGACGATGCTGGCGCACAGCACGGCGATGTCGACCAGCACGGCGCGCTCCGGCTCGCTCTCCCCGCCCAGGAACGCGAGCAGCGAGGTCACCATCGCCTCCATTTCGGCAAGATCGTTCTGCACGGTGCCCCGCAGGTCGCGGTCGGGAATGGCGTCGGTGCGCAGCCTGAGGCGGGCGAGCGGCGTGCGAAGGTCGTGCCCCACGGCGGCAAGGGCGCGCGTTCGTTCGTCGATCAGCCGGTGGATGCGGGCCTGCAACCCGTTGAACGCGACGACGAGGCGGCGGACCTCGCTCGGCCCCGCTTCCTCGATCGTCGGCAGCGTCGATCCGCCGCCGGGGCCGAAGCGATCGACCGCATCGGCCAGCTGGCGCATCGGCCGCAGCGTCCGGCGGATCAGCAGCCCGCCGACCACCATCAGCGCGATGGCGGGGATGAGCGCCAGCAGGATACGGCCGATGGCGAGATCGAAGGCGCGCAGCGGTTCGAGCGTCCGGAAGTACAGCCAGCTGCCGTCTTCCAGCTGCAATGCGCCGCTGACCACCGATCGCCGCCCCTGTCCGATCAGGGTGAGGTGCAGTCCGGTGGGGGCAAGGCTCGGCTCCCACGCCAGGATCTGCTGCTCCATTTCGCGCAATTCGGTGCCGCTGGCGGGCAGTTCGGGCGCGGACGCACGCCATTGCACGGCATAGCGTTCGGTAGTTAGCTCGGTCGCCATGCCGGCGCGCTCGGCGACCGGACGTTCCTCGACGATGCGCGTCGCGATGACGAGATGTTCGGCCAGACGGCGCGCTTCGTCGTCGCGCACCGAAAACTGGCTGGCGCGTTCATACAGCAGCACCGACACGCCGAATTCGAGGACGATCGTCAGCAGCAGAATCGCAACGATCCGCCCGATCAGCCCGACCGGGAGCGCCCGAAACCGTGTCAACGGCGTTCGACCGGCACGTTCAACATATAGCCGACACCGCGCACCGTGACGATCGGCGGGGTGCCGCCGGCGGTCGACAGCTTGCGACGCAACCGGCTGATGAGGACGTCGATGCTGCGGTCCGAGCTGTCGCCCAGCCGGGTGCGCGACAATTCGATCAGCCGTTCGCGGGCGATCACCCGCTGGGCATGGTCGAGCAGCACGACCAGCAGGTCGAATTCGGCGCCGGTCAGGTCGACCTGCGCGCCGGTGGGCGAGGTCAGCTCGCGCCGGGGCACGTTCGCGGTCCAGCCTTCGAAGCTGTAGATGCCTTCCTCGCGCTGTGCGGCCTGTGCGTTCAGCTCGCCCCGGCGCAGCACGGCGCGGACCCGGGCGATCAGCTCGCGCGTGCCGAAGGGTTTCGGCAGATAATCGTCGGCCCCCAGTTCGAGGCCGATGACGCGATCGACCTCGCTCCCTTTTGCCGACACGAAGATGATCGGCACCGCGCTGTTCTGGCGAATCTGGCGGCACAGGTCGATGCCGCTGGTACCGGGCAGCATGATGTCGAGCAGGATCAGGTCGACCGGCCCCTGTTCCAGCGCCAGCCACATTTCGGGCGCCGCCGAACAGGTGCGGACGTGATAGCCGTTTTCCTGCAACGCACGCGCGGTCAGGGTGCGCAGCGCGGGATCGTCCTCGACGACGATGATCGAAGGGGCGGTCATGGGGTCAGGCTCTCCATCGCATTCTTGTCTTGGCCGATCGGCCCGTAACGTCATTCCCGC
>CAJYRU010000153.1 GCA_913777295.1 uncultured Sphingomonas sp.
GCACGCCCCGGAACAGAGGGGCCAGTGGATTGCCCACCGCGCCCACGCCGGCATAGTCGATCCGCTTGTAATCCGCCGCGATCGTCAGCGCGGGCGCCGGCTTCAGCGAGACCCCCGCGCCGTAGGACGCGGGGATGTCGAACCCGCCATGATCCGCGAACAGCCCGGCATAACGGCCGAACCGCCCCATCGAAATCTTCGATTGGTAGAAGGCGCCGACGCTCAACCAGTCGGTGAGCTGCCCCAGATAGCCGACGCGCACGCCGACGCCTGCGGACCAGCTGGTGCCACGGTCGGTGAAATGCTGCGGATCGGCGGAGGCGGCGGCGAAGGGTTGCAGGCCGTTCGCGCGGAAGCTCTGCACCGCGATCACCGGCGCGATACCGATACCGTGACCGGGCGCAATCCGGGCCGAAAGGGTCGGCGACACGAACAGCTGTTGCAAATTGACCCCGGCCCGGCCGGTGGCGCCGAAGCGGGCGAAGGGATTGTCCTTGTAGTTCGTGTTCATCCCGCCATTGCCGCTGATCGCGATGCCGATTGCGACCCTGTCAAACAGCGGGCGTACATAGCCGATCTCGGGCAGGACGAACGGATTGCTGCCATTGCCGCTGAACCGCGCATCGGGCCCTGCCGCATTGCCCCTGATACGCGCGCCGCGGTCGGGGACGAAGATCTCTACGCCGCCATCCAGGCGATGCCCGATGAATGTCCCCGCCGCCGGATTGGACACGATCGAAAGGGCGTCCTGCGGCAAGGCGATGGCGACGCCGCCCATGCCCTTGGCCTTGGCGCCGACGCCGTTGAGGAAATAGCCGTCGGTCGCAAAGGCCGGTGTCGCTGCCAGCAGCGCCATGCCAGCGCCTGCCGAATCAAACCCCACGAGTTTGCGTCCCCACATCGGCTTTACCCCTTACTCCTATCGATGAGGTGGGTAATAAGCAGAGCCGCACGGTGCGGCAAGACATCTTGGCTTTACTTCCTATAATGCGCCCTATTCGCCGGATTTCTGTCGGTAGATCAGAATATTACCTTGGCCATACTTCGTGCGGCGACCGCGCCTGCTTGTAATATCAATGCATTGCAGCACGCGAACCGGCTCCAGCGCCCTTGCCGTTGATCGTCGGCGGCGGCGTTGCTGGCCGCCGCCGCGCCACTACCGCTGATCCTGAGCGGATGCGCGATCGCCTGCGCCGCTGATCCGGTCGTGGTTTCGCACACCCGGACGATCCCGATAGCGAAGCGAGGAGTCGCTTAGCGGTGGCGGATGGGCGAGGACGGCGACCGTCAGCGACCCGTCGCAACGCTACCCGACGTGCTCGACAATCGCGCAGACGCGTCGAACGTATGAATCCAGCCATAGCGCTCGGGGAAACGATGCATGGCGCGGTGCCGCGTCGGATTGGGGAGGCCGGGATCGGTGTGGAGTGCGCGATTGGCGTCCCATGAGCTGCGCTGGATGAGGCGCGTGCGCAGCGCGCGCTCCTTCTGATAGGCGGCAAAGCGCGCGTCGCGATTAGACGACGTCAGGCCGTCGAGCATCGTCGCCAAGGTGATGGCATCCTCGATCGTCGTATTCGCACCCTGCCCGTGATGCGGCAGCATCGCATGGACCGCATCGCCGATCAGCACGACCGGCCCGCGATGCCAGTGGCGAAGCGGCGGTGCGACGAACAGGCCCCAGCGACGCTCGACATCGCCCGCCGCGACCATTTGCCGCACGGCCGGGTGCCAGCCGGCGAACGCCGCCACCGCCTCCCCCGGCTCGATCGGCACCGTCCCACCGCCACCGGACCAGGCGGTGGGCCCCTCCACCACCGCGAAGAAGTTGACGTGACCGCCATCGCTGCCGATCGCATAATGCAGCAGATGGGCGTCCTGGCCGATCCAGAACTGGATCGCCTGGGGATCGGGCAAGGCGTCCAGCCGCTCGACGGGCACGATGCCGCGAAACGCGCTGGTTCCGGAATAGCGCAACGGCTGTCCGCCGACCCAGTGCCGGGTGATCGAGCGCACCCCGTCGGCGCCGACTACGATATCGGCCTCGACGGGATCGCGTCCGACGAAATGGAGCGCCGCCCGTTCGCCCAGCGGCTCGATCCGCTCCAGCCGGTGCGCCAGATGGATATGCTCCGCCCCGACCGCCTGCCCCAACGTCGTCTGGAGGTCGGCGCGGTGGATGCCGAGATAAGGCGCGCCGAACCGACCGCGATAGGCACCGCCCGTCCGCACCGCATGGGCGGCCAGGCGATCACCGGACAGACCATCGCGGTAGATCAGCTCGGTCGGCTCGACGCCCGTCCGCTCCAACTGGTCGATCAGGCCCAGCCTTTGCAGTTCACGGGTGGCATTGGCCGACAGCGCGACCGCCGCGCCGATCTCGCTCAGCTCCGCCGCCTGCTCGTACAGCGTCGCCTCGATCCCCCGTGCCCGAAGCGCCAGCGCGAGGGTCAGTCCACCGATACCGGCGCCGATGATCGCGATCTTCATGGATAGCCTCCGTGGTCCTTACGCGGCCGTCGCCGTCTGGCGATACGCGGCGGGTGCATCGGCGAAGTCGGCGATCGCCTCGGCCAAGCGTTCAGGCATCGAATAATAGGGCGCGTGGCTGGCGGGGAGTGACACGACCGCGACCGGGCCGGGGAACTCCTGTTGCATCTGCCGCTGAACCGCGATCGGGATCGCGACATCATCCAGCGCCTCGATATACAGGCGCGGGATCGCCAGCGCGCTCCCTTCCATCGGATTGGGCGTGCCGAAGGGTATGGTCGTCTGCGTCTGGATGAAATGCTCGACGGGCGGCAACCCCTCGCCGGGATAATCGCCCATGAAGACTTCGCGGAACCGTTCCAGCCGCGAGAAATCCGCCTGTAGCCCTCGTCCCTCATCGACCGGCTGGATCAGGTCCAGCGCGTGCGGCGTACCCCGGTTGGGCTCGCCGGGCAGGACGAAGGTTTCCGGCGTCACGCCGGGCGCGGTGAGGAACGCGGTCAGGTAGATCAGCCCGGCGACCTTGTCGGCATGGTGCTGCGCCAGCCACGAGATGGACGAGCCACCCATGCTGTGCCCCAGAAGGATCGACTGCCCCTCGGCCCGCGCCAGGATGTCTGCGACGGGGCGGGTGTAATGCTCCATGTCGACGACCGACAGATGGCCGCCGTCGCCGGGCGTATGGCCGGTCAGGTCCGGCGCATGGACACGGTAGCCGCGCGCTTCGAGCAGCGGGACGACCGCGTCGTAACAGGCGCCACGGTTCCAGGCGCCGTGGATCAGGATGATATCGGTGACGGTCATGACATGACTTCCTCTGTTCGAGCCGAGGGGATCAGAAGCGATATTGCAGGCCGACCTGCACGATCAGGGGATCGAGCTGGACGCGCGCCGTGCCCGGCACCAAGCCGCCCGGCGTACCGAGCCGGAAGCGGGCGTTGGTGCTGGTCCAGACCTTGCTCGCCGCGCCGAACACGCCGATCCGCGCGTTGATCGGCACGTCGATGCCGCCCGTGATCGCGGGACCGACGGTATT
>CAJYRU010000154.1 GCA_913777295.1 uncultured Sphingomonas sp.
TTCGGCCTTCAGCGCCTCGTCCTTCAGATAGCGCTCGACCGACGCATCATTCTCGCCATCGGCGTTGACGCTGCGCTGGTCGACCGGGATCGCGCCGCCCTTGATCGAGGCCAAGGTCACATCGGCACCCCCATCGCGGAAGGCGTAGTAAGGCGTGGTCAGTTCTTCGAGCCAGACGCCGGTCGGCTCGGTGCCGGGCGTCATGCGGTCGGCGGACGTGGCGATCATGAGAATGCGTGTCATCGATTTAGATCCTTTGCGTGCCGGATCGGGGGCGAGTGACGATGCCGTCGCGGCAATGGCGCTCACCAGCGCCTGTCAGAATGCAGCCTCGATTACCCGTCTGTCCGGTCGATGCTCAATCAGATAGGCGTGATCGCTCATCATGAAACCCAAGGGGAATGGCCCCCATCCATAAATCAATTTATGGAACCGCAATGTCCCTTCCACAGATGCGCACGTTCATCGAAGTCTATCGCCGTCGGTCGCTGAGCGATGCGGCGCGTGCGCTCGGCATCACGCAGCCGGCGGCGTCCCAGCACATCGCCTCGCTCGAGGCCCAACTCGGCCATCCGCTTTTCGACCGCCATTCGCGCGGCGTCCGTCCCACAGCGATCGCGGATGATTTCGCCGCCTCGATTGGCGGCAGCCTCGACCGCGCCGAAGCCGCATTGGCATCGGCACGCGCGCGGTCGGTTCGCATTTCGGGGACGGTCCACATTGCCGCGCCCTCCGACCTTCTCGGCGAAATGATCACGCCAAGGCTCGGGCCGCTGCTCGACTCTGGGCTTGATCTCCGGCTGCATATCGGTGGGCGCGATGCGCTTTATGCCATGCTGCTCGACGACAAGGTGTACCTTGGCATCACGGCCTCCCAGCCCGAAGACGCGCGGCTCGCCTATCAGGAGATCGGCAGGGAAGACCTGCGCGCCGTGGCCGCGCCCGCCATAGCCGAGCGGATTGCGCGCATGCCGCTGAGTGAAGCGCTCAATACGGTGCCCCATTTTGCCTATGATCTCGACCGGCCATTGGTGCGCAACTGGCTGGAAGCGAACCAAATCGAGGTCACCCGGCCTCCGGCCCTGACCGCACCGGACCTGCGCGTCCTGCGCTCGGGGCTATGCGCGGGACTGGGGTGGACGGTTCTGCCCGGCTATCTCACCACCGCCGAGCGCACGGCATGTACACTTGTCGAAATTGCCGCGCCTGTCCGCGTGCCGACCAACGCACTCTATCTCGTCTGGGCCAAATCCTCCTTGCGCCACCCCCGAGTGGCATTAGCCCGCGATGCCCTGATCGGAGCATTGCAGGCATGAGCGGTAAGGCCGACTGATCCCGGAGCTCTCGATACACTGAGAGGAACGATTGACCGGTTCTTGGAAGCGGAAAGATAGACGCGAACGGCCGACTTTGGTTCATCCCGCCAATATCGGTCGAGCCGATGCTAAACGGAAATGGATCTTCAATCGCCGGCCGCACGGATACCGATACCGCCCCCAGGTATCCCACGACGTCGGACTGCCGAGTGCCCTAACGTCGGCTCTTGTCAGAAAGCGACGTTTAGCGGGTCGGTGGGGAAGGACGGCTTTGTCCCACATCACGTCGTTCCGCGTAGGCCTCTGCGGCGCCTCGCGGAATGATCAGTTCACATGAACAAATGGGCAAAGTTGGGAAGCGCAACAAGGCCGCGGAATGGCTAGAAATGGGTCTGTCAGTCAGCGCAGTTGCATCGACCGTTACGCAAGGTGGCAGCCAATAAGGCTGGCAACCCTTGCTGGCACCGAGGCGAGATCGTCCGTTTGCCCATCAACGATTTCGGACGTGACGACCGGCGCGCCGCAGAAGTCGAAGATGCCATGATAGATTTGGGCGCGCATGGCATTGCGATAGCCGTGCTTGGCATAGGTCGCGGCGCTGGCGCCTGCCAGCGCGATGAGATGGACGTTCAACCGTCCAAGTTTCTTGACGATGCCTCCATCGGCATCTTCCTCGAATGCCCACCCGGACACGAACAAGCGGTCGATCCAGCCCTTGAGCACCGCTGGCATTGACCACCAGTAGACCGGGTGGACGAGGACGAGGTGATCCGCTCTGTCGATCCGCTGCTGCTCTTGGCGCACATCTGGCGGCGTTGCACCAGCTGCGGTGAACGCTGCATGGTCAGCAGGCCCGAAGACCGGATCGAACCCTTCCGCCACCAGATCGACAAGTTCGACGGTGTGTCCGCGCGCTGCTCCTGCATCGACGATTGCAGACGCAATGGAGCGGGTCAGCGACGAGCCGGCAGGATGCGTCATGACGACGAGGATGTGCACTGCTACTACTCCCGTTTACCGGATTGTGCGAAAGGTCGAACGGATATGCTCGACCAGCGTCTGTGGGTTCTCCATCGCCGCGAAGTGTCCGCCCCTGTCCGCCTCCGCGAAGAAGCGCAGGTCCGCGAAGCGCGTCTCGGCCCAGCGCCGCGAGAGCCGAACCTGCTCGCCGGGAAACATGCTGACCCCGGCCGGTAACGGGATTGGACGGTGTGGCATTCCCTGCGCCATCTCTTGCGAGGCCTCCCAGTAAAAGCGTGCTGAGCTCGGTCCGGAGTTCGGTAGCCAGTAGAGCATTACGTCGTCGATGAGATGGTCGAGCGGAATCACCCGCTCTGGCTGACCCTGGCTGTCGGACACGTCCTGAAACAGCGCATAGATCCAGCTCGCCATGCCTACGGGAGAGTCGGCCAGCGCGAACGCGATCGACTGCGGGCGCGTGCACTGCAGCCTCATGTAGCCTGAGAACTCGCGGTCATATCTCTGAGCGTCGTCGAGCATCCGCTGCTCGTCGGGTGTCGTGTCGGCCATCTCTTCTCGGGTCGGTTGAAACATCACCATGTTGAGGTGGATGCCGGCGAGACCGGGCGCGCGCATATGCGCCAGAGCTGTCGTCACCGCCGCCCCCCAGTCGCCGCCCTGCGCCATCCAGCGGACGCCGTAGCCCAGCTGTTGCATCAGCTGACCCCACGCTGCGGCGGTGCGGCCCACGCCCCAGCCCGGCTCGCTCGGCTTATCAGAAAAACCGAATCCCGGTAGCGCCGGGATCACGAGATGAAAGGCGTCGGCGGCATCGCCGCCATGTGATGACGGATCGGTGAGCGGCCCGATCAGGTCGCGGAACTCGAGGATCGAACCAGGCCAGCCGTGCGTCAGCAGCAATGGAGTGGCATTCGGGTGCGGCGATCGGATGTGTAGGAAGTGGATGCCCAGTCCGTCGATGATCGTCCTGCTGCTGCCCCATCCATTGAGCATGGTTTCAGTGGCGCGCCAGTCATAGCCGTTCCGCCAGTGCTCGACTAACCGCCGGATCGTCGGCAAAGCAGGCCCCTGACGCCCATCCGTGGTCGTACCGGGGTCGGGCCAGCGCACACGATCGAGCCGCTCGGCGAGGTCGCTAAGGTCGGCGTCGGGTATGTGGATCGGGAACGCCGTCACCGCATCGGGCCGGGCCTGATTGATCGTGGAGCTCATGGTGCATCCTTTCGTGTCAAGGAAAGGATAGTCGTTGCAAAGCGGCCTGATTAGATGGCCTAAGCGCGACAGGTGTTGCATACGATGCAACAATGATGGACCTGGCTGATCTTCGTGCCTTCGTGCGCATCACCGACCTGATGAGCGTTTCGGCTGCGGCAAGGTCATTGGGCTTGCCGAAATCAGGGGTCAGTCGCGCATTGGCCAGGCTTGAGCAGCAGGTCGGTGCCGTCCTCCTCGATCGTTCGACCCGGCATATGCGCCTGAGCGACGCTGGCACCCTGTTCCGGCCGCACGCCCTTCGCATCCTCGCCGATGTCGATGAGGCGGGGGCGGCGCTCGAAGGTCTTGCTAGCGTGCCTAGCGGCACGTTGCGGATCAGTCTGCCGTTCACGATCGCCAGCGCGCTGGTCGCGCCAATGCTCCCGTCCTTCATGGCGGCTTATCCACAAGTGCGCGTCGACCTGAAAATCGAGGACCGCATCATCGACATGCCGGCCGAGCTCGTGGACATGGTTGTCCGGGTCGGCCCGTTGGCCGACAGCGATCTGATCGCGAAGCACCTACTGACATCGAAGACATGGCTGTGTGCGAGCCCTGACTATCTCGCGGTGCGCGGCACGCCGCTTCGCGCCTCCGATCTCCATGCCCATACGCTGCTCGACTATGTAGATCGGCCAGTGGCCTATCACGACGGCGCAGCTGGACAAGCGGGCACCGCCGAATTCCACCCGCACGCCGTGATCTCCGACGCCTCAGCAATCCTGCCCGCCGTCCTTGGCGGCTGCGGCATCGCACGGCTTCCGGACTTCCTCGTCAAAACTCTTGTCGAGGAGGGCCGGCTGGTCAGGTTGTGGCCTGCCGGACGTACCCACGAAGTTGCGATCCACGCGCTCTATCCAAGCCACCGGGCCTTGTCGGCGAAGGTTCGGGTCTTCATCGACGCCTTGGCCGAAGCTGCGAAGAGCCACGCAGATGGATGAGAATTTCGGTTGGCTGCAGCGCCATGAGTAATACTCGCGGCATCGGCTACCCCTAACCTGAACGAATGTCTGAAATTAGGTCGGATCGACATTCAGGATTCCCAAACGCGCTGAACGGTGATTCATAAGTATCCGTGTTGTGGCGCGGAGCGGATAATGGGGATCAGGCGGTACGAGTTGAGCGAGGCGCAATGGTCCCG
>CAJYRU010000155.1 GCA_913777295.1 uncultured Sphingomonas sp.
GATCGTCTGGCCCGAAGGCACGGTGAACTATTATCTTGAGGACGGCTATCCGCCGGAATGGTATCAGGTGCCGCCGACCAAAGCGACGTCGCGCGGGCCGAGGACGCTGGCGATGCGGGCGCGCAGCAGGGCCGGCGGCACCTGATACCATTCCGGCGGATAGCCGTCCTCAAGATAATAGTTCACCGTGCCTTCGGGCCAGACGATCAGGCGCGGGGCGCGACCGGGCGTGCCAGACAGGTCGATCTGCCGTTCCAGCAGGCGCTGGTCATAACCGGGACTGCGGACGGCTTCTTGTGGAAAGTTGGGCTGGACCACGCAGACGCGCGGGGCCGCGGCGGCGACGGCAGGCGGTGTTTGCCGGATATCGCCGGGGACCAGCATCAGCAGTGCAAGCGCGATGATAACGCCCGCGCGGACCTTTGGCCGGGGCAACAGGATCGCGGCGCTGAGCAGCACGGTCAGCCCCGAAAGCGCATAGGTGCCGGTGACCGTCGCCAGCGCGCGCAGCGGCGTTGGGACCCAGATCACGCCGATCGGGTTCCACGCATAGCCGGTGAAGACGATGGCGCGCGCATATTCGGTCGCGATCCACGCCGCAGCGGCGACCGCGACATAAGCGAAGTCGGGGCGATCGCCGCGCCGACCGAGCCGCCACGCGATCCCGCCCGCCAGCATCGGATAGATCGCCAGATACAGCGCCAGCCCGACCACCGCGACATAGCCGAGTGCAGGCGGCATCCGGTCCTGGAAATCGAAGGCGTGCTGGATCCAGTTGTTGCCGACCGTGAAATGCGCGACGCCGAACAGCCATGACCGCCACAGCGCAGCTTTCAGCGTCGGCGCGCGGTGGACCACCCACAGCCACAGCGCCAGCGCGGCGAGCGTGACCGGCCACCATTCGAGCGGCGCGAAGCCAAGGGCCGATGTCAGGCCGGCGAGCAGGGCGAGAAGAGCGGGCACGGCGCTGCATATCCCCGGTGCCGGGGGCGGGTGCAAGGGGGTGGGCGAAGCATGTCCCGTCAATCCCGTTTGGTTCGAGCTTGTCGAGAACGGGGTGTTGCTGGGCAGGCGTTCTCGACGGACGCTCCTCGACAAGCTCGAAGCTGCTCGAACCAAACGGTGTGGGGAGAGGGAGGGCGTACCTCAACCTTCGTTCAGTTCGAGCTTGTCGAGAACCACGCGCGACCTTCGCGCTTCCATGCTATCGCACGGACATGACCGCCTACACTTGGCTCGCCATT
The DNA here is from genome assembly GCA_913777295.1 of uncultured Sphingomonas sp. GTDB lineage: Bacteria > Pseudomonadota > Alphaproteobacteria > Sphingomonadales > Sphingomonadaceae > Sphingomonas. The sequence goes on from CAJYRU010000155.1 coordinate 1,245, forward strand.
GCGATCGTCGCCGAAGTGATCGCCACCTCGACGATGCGCGCGACGCAGGGGTTTACCCGGATAGGCCCGTCGCTGGTGACGGTCGTGGGCTATGCGGTCGCCTTCTATTGCCTGTCGCTGGCGCTGCGCACCCTGCCGACCGGCATCGCCTATGCGATCTGGTCCGGGGTCGGGATCGTGCTGGTCGCCGGCATCGCATGGGGCTGGCAGGGGCAGCGGCTGGACGCCCCGGCGGTGCTCGGCATCGCCCTCATCCTTGCCGGGGTCGTGGTGATGAACCTGTTTTCGAAGAGCATCACGCTCTAGATGCGATGCAAAGAGGAGTTACCATGACGCAACCGGTCGAAGTAGACATTCCCCATCAACTCGGCCGCGCGGGTGTGCGGCAACGGATCGATGGCGGCATCGACAAGCTGGCGAACATGATCCCCGGCGGCGTGATGCAGCAGAAGCGGTGGGACGGCGATACGCTGCACTTCACGGTCAGCGGCATGGGTCAGACGGTCAACGCGCGCTGCGAGATGCATGACGCCCATGTCCATGCGGTGCTGGACCTACCGCCGATGCTTGCGATGTTCGCCAACAAGATCAAGGAGAAGCTGGGCCGCGACGGACCGGCGCTGTTGAAGTAGCGGTCTGTGTGGGGGGCGGTCCAGGCCTGAAGCCCCAAGCCCCAAGCCCCAAGCGTCACCCCAGCGCAGGCTAGGGTCTTTTCTGCTCCTGCGGCGAGCTATAACCGGGAGACCCCAGCCTGCGCTGGGGTGACGTTTATGGATCGGGGGATATGGGTCGGGCGTCGTTTTGGCGGACGCCGCCTATCGCGCCGACAGCGGCTGGCTGACCCGCCAGATCACGTTGCCGACATCGTCCGCCACCAGCATCGCGCCGGTACGGTCGGCGATGACCCCGACCGGGCGCCCGTACGCCTGCTTGCCATCGGCCGACAGGAACCCGGTCAGCAGGTCGACCGGCTTCGCATCCTTGGCCGGGAAGCTGCCATCGGCGGCAAAGGGAACATAGATCACCTTGTAGCCCGACGGCGGCACGCGGTTCCATGATCCGTGCAGTCCGACAACCGCGCCGTTGCCGAAGCGATCGCCCAGGCGCATCTCGTTGGTGAAGGCGAGGCCGAGCGGGGCGACATGCGCGCCCAGCGCATAGTCCGGGCGGGCGACATATTGGCGCAGGTCCGGGCGCTGCGGCTGGACGCGGTCGTCGATATAGCCGCCCCAATAATGCCACGGCCAGCCATAGTTGCCGCCGAATTCGACCTTCGTCAGGTAATCGGGCGGCATGTCCGAACCCAGCATGTCGCGTTCGTTCGCGACCGCCCACAAATCCTTCGTCCGCGGTTCGAACGCCATCCCGTTGGCGTTGCGCAGGCCGGCGGCGTAAATGCGGAACGTCTTCTTTTCGGGATCGACCTGCCAAATGGCGGCGCGGTTCTTCTCGATCTCCAGCCCGTTCTCCGCGATATTGGAGGCCGATCCGACGCTGACGTACAGCGACTTGCCATCGGGATCGGCGACGACATTGCGCGCCCAGTGATTGCCGCCGCCGGGCAGGGCGACGATCTTTTCCGCATTCGCGGTGATCCGGGTCTGCCCGACGCGGAAGGGATGGCGGACCAGCGCGTCGGTGTTGGCGACGTACAGCCAGTCGCCCACCACCACCATGCCGAACGGCGAGTTCAGCCCGCTGAGCAGCGTCGAGCGCCCCTCCGCCACGCCGTCGCCATTGGCATCGCGCAACAGGGTGATGCGGTTGGCCGAGGGGGTTCCGGCACCCGCCTGGTCCATGAACAGCCGCATGAACCAGCCGGTGATGCCGCCGCCTTCGCGCGGGGGGCTGTTGGTTTCGGCGACCAGGACGTCACCATTGGCCAGCCGGTAGAGCCAGCGCGGATGGTCGAGACCCTTTGCGAAAGCCTGTACCTGCAAGCCGGCGGGGGCGGTCGGCGTCTGGCCGTCCTTCCAGCCCGTGGGTTCCGCGATGCGGACGGTCGGGATCGTCTGCTTGCGAACCTGCGACAATTGCGGCGTGCGGCCGGCAACGGCGTTTTCGCTCAGCTCGGCGCGGTCGGGCCGGGTGACGTAGAAGACGAGTCCCGCGATCAGGACCAGCAGGACGATTCCGAAACGGACGGCATGGTTGCGCATGGAGCGTGGATACAAGCGCACCCGCCTCGCGGAAAGCGAAAAGGGCCGCCGATGCCAAGGGAGTAGCATCGGCGGCCCGTCGGATGGAGCAGGAAGGGCGCGACGATGTCGGCGCCGCTTGTCCGCGACTCCCTCCGATCCGGTTTGCATGGGCTGGCCACGCCCCAAGCCCTGGTATCGATTGCAACCGCCGCTTCGCGATTGTCCAACCTTACGCGGGCAATACGTTCGGATTATGGCATAAGGAAACAAGGATTTTGGGCTGCTGTGATCGGTTTGGGCGATCACTGAACAGTGTCGACAGGTGTTGCTTCCTTCGATCGTCGTTCCAGACCGCAATGCGATCTCAACGAACATGGCCGGACGTGGCCACGCACATGCCGTACCCCGGCGAAGGCCGGGGCCAGGTGGAACGGGCTTCGCATATGTCCCGAATGTCGCCCGACAGGCCCCGGCCTTCGCCAAGGGACTGGCAAGTTACGTTATTCTTCGATCGTCGGAATCGGCGGATGCAGACGGAGGCGCAGGACACGGCGGGTGTCGGCGGCGACGATTTCGATCCGCCAGCCCGACGGATGGTCGAGGCAGGTGCCCTGCTTCGGCACTTCGCCCGCCAGCACGAAGGCGAGGCCGCCCAGCGTCTCGACATCCTCCTCGACCTCGCCCAGGCGCGGGTCGATCAGTTCGGCGGCATCTTCCAGCTCGGCCCGCGCATCGGCTTCCCACGCGCCGCCGTCCAGCGGCACAAACAGGTCGGTCGGGGCCTCGTCATGCTCGTCCTCGATCTCGCCGACGATTTCTTCGACCAGATCCTCGATGGTGATAAGGCCGTCGGTGCCCGAATATTCGTCCAGCACGATGGCGAGGTGGGTCCGGCTGGCCTGCATCTGCGCGAGCAGGTCGAGCGTGCCCATCGATTGCGGGACATAGAGCGGCTGGCGCAGCAGGCTGATCGCGGTCGGGGGATGTTCCTCGCCCTTGGCAAGGATGGCGAACACGTCCTTCACATGGACCATGCCGACGATGGTATCCAGCTTCTCGCGATATACCGGCAGGCGGCTGTGCCCGGCTTCGGCGAACAGCTTCACGACATCGCCGAACGGGGTGTTCTCCTCCAGCGCAACGATGTCGGCGCGCGGCACGCCCATGTCGCCCGCATCGCGCTCGCCGAAATGCAGGATGTTGCGTAACATCTTCCGCTCGATCGGCGACAGATCCCCCGCCACAGCCGCATCGTTTTCGTCCTCATGCGCCGCGATCACCTCCTCGATCCGTTCGCGCAGCGTCTCGCTGGCGTCGGTGCCGAAGATCAGCGAGCGCAGGCCCCGCCATATGCCCCCTTCGGAGCTGCTACTGTCGCCGGGCGTGGGGCTGGTCGAAACGTCGGCCATGATGGTCGTGTCAGTCCTCTGTAACGGGATAGGGGTCGTGCAGGCCGAGTTCGGCGAGCGTGGAACGCTCGATCGCCTCCATGGCTTCCGCCTCGGCATCATTTTGATGGTCATGGCCTAGCAAATGCAGGCAGCCATGGACAATCAGGTGCGT